>JAUHZM010000035.1 GCA_030426005.1 Gammaproteobacteria bacterium | reverse complement strand
TGATCATGTAAATGCTGATCGCGACAACGGTGTTCCGTTCAATCTGGCTGGGCGCGAACAAGCACATGCGCCGTCGTACCAATGGCTGTTGGGTGGCAATTTTCAGCTTAGCGAAAACTGGTCAGTACACGGCTCACTGGAAGGCAAAGACGACTTTTACTTTTCAGATCGTCATGAATTGCGTTCCGAAGCCTATACATTGGCGAATTTGGAATTGGCATACACACGCGACAACCTTCGCGTCGCCTTGTATGGTAAGAATCTGGGTGATGAGACGGTGACCACACGCGGCTTCGGTAGCTTTGGAAACGATCCACGTAAATTTTACGAAACAGAGCCCTACACGCAGTATGGTGCGCCGCGCGTAGTCGGTCTGCGTGCCACTATCGACTTCTAAATCCGTTCAGAGGACCTCATACATGATGTTATCAGTTGAAATCAGCATGTACCCGCTACAAGACGAGTACAAGCCAAAAATCAAAGCCTTCCTGGATGAATTGAATCAGGCCGATCAGGTTGAAATTCGCACCAGCAATATGAGTACGCGTGTATTCGGTGAGTTTGAAGTGGTGACGCAACTTCTGAACACCGCCATGCGTAACTCAATGCAGCAGTTCGGCAAGATTGTCTTTGTGTGTAAATACCTCGAAGGCGATGCACGCCAACTTGAGGGCTACGAGTAGCCAGCATGATGGATGCGCTAATTGCTGCATGGAACGCCACCTCGGCCTTGGAATGGGTGTCGGTGGCGTTCGGTATCGCGTACATCGTGCTGGCGACCAGAGAAAACATTTGGTGTTGGCCCGCAGCGCTGATTGGAACGACGACCGCGATCATTCTGTTTTGGGATGTCAGCTTGTTGATGGAGTCTGCACTGAATGTGTACTACCTAGTGATGGCGCTGTACGGCTGGTATCAGTGGCGATACGGTAGCAAAGATCACAGCACGCTGGCGATTCAGCGCTGGCAAACACATCAACACCTCATCGCAATTGCAGTGATTTTAGTCCTGACCTTAGCGAGCGGCTTTGGTTTAGAAAGATTCACTCAGGCAGACTTCCCGTTTATCGATTCCTTCACCACTTGGGCAGCGGTGTTCACAACTTGGATGGTCGCGCGCAAAGTGTTGGAGAATTGGTTGTATTGGGTCGTGATCGACGCCGTGTCTGTTTGGCTGTTCTGGCAAAAGGAATTGTATCTCTATGCCTTGTTATTTGTTGCTTACACCATCATCGCCGTGTTTGGTTACCGCGAATGGCGTAGTCGCTATCACCATGCGGCCAACTGAGTTACTCGCAGACTGGCAAGCTTGGGGGCTGGCGGCCGAACCGGAGATTGTTGAGCAATTCACCGCCGGACAAAACCATCAGACCTTGCTGATTAAATCGGCCGATGAATTCTGGGTATTAAAGCAGTTTGCCCACTCTTTCAACGTGGCTGTTTCAGCACAGCATTGGGCTGCCAAACTCGGGCTAGCACCCGAAATCCACTTTGCGAAAGACAATCTCGCTGTGATGGCCTATCAGGAGTCTATTACTTTTAGCGATCAACACATCGCCTTGTTAGGCCAGGCATTGCGTACCTTACACACGACGCCAGCGTCGGCCAGCTTCGCACGCTTTGATCTACTGGATTTTTGCCAGCAATACTTATCCAGCTTAGAAGGTTCACTGGGCGAACAAGCGGCAGCAATTCATGCTGATCTACTACCCGCTTTGGACTTTTTTACGCAAGATCCCACGCCGTGGTGTGTCTGTCATAACGACTTGGTAACCAGTAACTGCCTGCTTGAACTAGACCGAGTTTGGTTTATCGATTGGGAGTACGCGATGCTGCACAATCCTTGGTTTGATCTAGCGTCGATCGTGTTGTATTTCGGCTTGGATGCTGAACAAAGTAGCCGCTTACTCAAACACTACCATCCGGACTGGGAAGCAAAACAAAGCACGCCGATATTCAACGCTGCGCAAATCGCCCTATTGTGGGGCGATCTGACTTGGCACTTAAGTAAATACGGCGACGATTACTTAGCAGCTAACCCTACTCGATTTGCACAGCTAGCAGACTTAAACGCGCGGTTTAAAAGCTTAGCGACGTAATCGAAGCAAGCCTTCTTGAGAAGTCGATGCCACCAGCGTGCCATCTTGCGCGTAGATGCGACCATACGCTAGACCTCGTCCATTGCCAGTCGATTGCGCACGGCATTCATAAAAGAGCCAGTCGTCCGCGCGAAATGGACGATGAAACCACACCGCATGATCGATGGTCGCCATTAATACCTTGCGTTTGCGATCTTCCAGCTTGGGTGCGTTTAAATCGTGTGGCTGAATAGTGGCCTGCAGCGGCCCCATATCTGAAATATACGCCAACACCGAGTGATGCAGAGCCAAATCATCGGGGAGACTTTCTTTGGTTTTAAACCAATACTGCGTGGTGTCGTTACGTTCCACACGCTCGGTCGGCACGTAAACCACGTCCAAATAACCCGCCTGAAAATTAGTATCTACTGGCAATCCATTGGCCAGGGCATCTTCGACGACGTCGAACGGTGGCACCCAGGTTTCGGAGAAGTCTAGCCCTTCTTCCTGCTTCTGAAATGACGCTGACAGATGAAAAATCTGCCGCCCGTGCTGGATCGCCACCACACGACGTGATGAGAAACTGCCGCCATCCAGTGAGCGGTCCACCTCGTAAATAATGGGTGCATTCACATCACCACGTAACAAGAAGTACGCATGCGCCGAATGGATATGTCGGCCCTCATCAATGGTTTGATACGCTGCTTTAATCGCTTGCCCCAGAACCTGACCACCATAAACTTGGCCAGTTTTGAAATCTTTGCTCTGACCACGAAATAAATTCAGGTCGAGCGCCTCACAGCTCAAAAATTTGAGCAATCGATTCTGTTCAGCAGATGAAGTAGACATAGTCGCGAAAAACCCGTGCGATCGCACATTCCCAATCAAGATGGGCTAGGAGTATAGCCGAAATTCTGTCAGATCGGATTGCCCAGCGTTAAGCATTCTGGTTACGGCTTGCATAACCGGCATACATGTCAGTAATGGCGATGTCTTACGCCTATCGCTGGCAATGCATTCTAGGTACTTATCTCAACGAGGGCAGTATTTAGGTGATTACGTAATCCGACTTGAGCTGGACTAGATAATATCAATATCACAGGCGCAGTCAGTACCACTGGCAGTCGGTGTTTCACGTACCTCGCACAGCAAGGCGTTTTCACGCGCGGCTTCGGCTTCACAGGCTACCTGGCAGTTCGGAGGATTATCCGGCGCGCCAGACAGTGGGCCACCAACGGTGGCATCGGTAACACAAACGCTGGTTTGCGCATGGGCCGGCAATACAATCGCGTTGACCACCGGTTTAGCCCACAAAGGTGCAAGGGCCGCCGTGGAAGCAATGCCAAACAGTACACGTCGGGTACGCAGTGTGGGGGTTGAAGCAGTCGAGTTCTGGTCACTCATAATAATCTCTTGTTATTGATCTTTTATTCCGTCTGTAAAAGCGGTTAAACAACTAGCCGACGCAGCATAACGCTTGTTCGTCACGTCGCCCCCCTTCATTTCGCCGCGCTGCTTTTGTTCACTTCATTGATCGTATCATCATCTGACGTCCTGGTCAGCGCCGGCAAGACAATAGCATTGGCGGTTTAAATCTCAGATGGTACTTTTGTACCACTCGCTTGCACTGCGGACTCTGATGACACCAGCTTTAAGTAACGACCAACAAGCATAGACCTGCGCAAAGGTCTTAAAGACATTGCTACAAATCAGTAGCAAGATGGAGATAAGTATTGGATGCATAGGTCACCGAGCTGGCCTACAACCTTTCGTTCAGGATCGTCAATTGAGCGTTTTAACACCGTGGTTCCGATCTTAATTGGTGATGCCCAGTTCGTATTTTAAATACTCTTCACTGTAACCAATAATGACTTTTTCATTGATCACAAACAGCGGAACACCAACCTTCCCCATTGTCTTATCGTTCCCCATCAACGCAGCATGCCGTTGTTTCGCAACTTTGTCGACTTCGATATCGTACTCAACATAGTCAATCTTGTTTTGCTTAAAGAATTTACGCGCCTTTTTGCAATACGCACACCACCTGGTTGCGTAGAGCTCAATTTCCCTCGATACAACCTCCGGTTCAGTCGGTGTCATATCATTGGCTGATACGCCATGTGTCATTGTCATTAGGAGAGTGGCCAAACTAAGTCTAAATGCTTTACGCAGATTCATCGTACTGTTTTCTAACTGACGGATTAAATAACCGCATCGATCATAGCGGCTGCGGTGAATTAGCACGCGTTCTTTGAGTCAAAGGTTATGGTATAAGCCTTAAGACTTAAACCCTGTTCCAAAGCAAGTTAGCGGCGGTGTCGTCGACCGTTACCGCTTTTAACCTAGCTCTAATTTTTGATGCGTACACCGCCGAAGCTCTGCCGTTCTTGACGAGTGCTATTTCCATCAACAGGGTGTCAATCACATGCCAGTCATCGTGCATAAACAAGTCTGTGTCTTGTCTATGACCAACTCTCTGAAGCAGATCACTGTCTCCACGGTATTTAAAAAAGACTAGAATTTTTTCTGAAGTAATCACGCTCCGACACTTCAAAAAAGCGCAATAGTCGTGCGACTGGTAACCGAGCGATCGAAATGCGCCTTCTTAACCGCCAAATAAGTTGGATCGTCAAAAAACTCATCCATGGCTTGCTGATTGGGAAACTCGATGGTGAAAACCCGATTAATGGGTGCTTGTTCCTTTGATTTTAGAACCTCACTGACTCGAAAATCATAACCAAATGCGCCCCCGTAAGACTGCAATATTGGCATCATACCTTGCCGATACTTGGCATACTCGGTTTCATCGTTTACCCAGATTCCCATGATTCGGGTGTAGCTCATTGTGGCGTCCTCATGTTTCAAATCGTTGACTTTGGTTACTCGTGGCATCTTCCCGTAGCTCCATAAATACAAATGAGATTCCATTCAGGGTTTGTCTCGCTTGCGTAGCTCGAAAGCCAAACGATTCATATACCTTTTGCGCATAGGAAGATGAACGCACCCAATAGAATCCGGTATTGCCATGCGCTGCACAAATGGACTTAGCCGCTGACCACAGATTCTTGGAAATACCCTTGTTGCGAAAACCAGGCAAAACAAACATATGATCAATTTTTTCATAATCGACCATAGCGAGGTATCCCAAGATGGTATGGCCCTGCTCATATACGAGTGCAAAATAGTCAGGGTTACCAAACCTAGATTTAAATGCCTCTGGTGTGTTGGTGCGTTCAAGCAATGCCCAACCTTGGTCGTTGAAATCATCGCCTTTAACCGATTCGGATGCTGTCATTATCACGTTCGACAGACGCGCGGCATCATCAGGCGTCGCACGTCTGATAGACAGGTTTTTATCTGAGCTTGCTAGGTGTTCCATTATTAATATGGGCGTAGCTTCGTCCCGTGAGTACCTCGACGTCTCGAAAACCGGCCGATCTCTGTTTGTTCAAGGGCTCAATAATGCCATTAGCCTAGCTAACTAGTCCAAAGCAGATTCCCCTATATTGGGTATTACCATACTTTCAAGTCTGCGCGACAATCCTCCGCATCTTTGTCATTACGCACATTAAAATGAATATGCTGAATCCATACCGCATTGTTGTTTCTTTGATCCTTACCTTTCTGGTGATGGCTACCAAGTCAGCCTGGGCGCTAACCCCAGCGAACGTCACCACCAGTAACCGAGTTATCCAGAATGAATCCTTTGACGCCTATACCACGCCAAACAGTAGATTGGTGGTGCTGTGTAAACAACCTTGTAGTATTAGCGCACCGTCGATAAAGAACTATGTGGTGGGATTCGAGTTCGCGAGGCAGGAAGTTGTTAAGTTTATGGGTTTTGATGTGGTACCCCAGTTTACTGAGGTGCAAATGCACCTGAGTGAATCGGCCACCTGCCCCGTTAATGGTTCAGCTGCAGGATATGCCCGAGTGGGCTATGGCGCTACACCATTTGTAAAGCTCTGTCTGTTCGAGGAAGTACGTCATGCCACCCAATTGGCAAATGGCTTGCCGCCGCGCTTCACTCAGACAGTCCCGACGGTAGATCATTACATTCTTGCCCTGCATGAATATCTACATGGCATGATGTTCGAGCGCATGCGGTACTCTTTTGAATGGATTGCGTTTTGGGTATCATGGCATGTTGGTAGCCCAAATGATGTACGGGCTGACCTATGCAATAGCACGTGGGACTGGAGTATGACTAAACTCGGGCATGAGCTGTGTAAACAGCTGGGTATGGGACCGTCTGAATTTAAGCAAGTGATGCGCGCATTGGAGGCACGCTATCAACGCAATGAGGGTTTTCTCTACAACGGTGCAACGAATAAACGCATCACATCTCTACCAGATTTTAGAAGAGAGGTGGATGCTGTCCTTGGGTTATCGAGCACCGCAGTATTCAATCAAAATTGGTCATCCTTTGTTGCTGATACGGGTGCGGAGATTGAGTTTGGCGGCCCTGATCATCAACAATCCGGCGATGGTAGAATTCAGCTAAGTGGTTTACAGCAACCGCAACCAAATGGCGGGCATACTCACTTTCAACTCGATAGTCCCTCCAGCACAAGTGGATTTATAACCCCTACCTTTTTCTTCAACCTATTTGCCATAGCGGCCAATGGACAAGATTCGTACACATCAACATCACCCATTGCATTCAACGGCTCAGTTGACCTTCAACTAGATGTACCGAGCTCACTTCCTGCCGATGCTTTGACGCAAGAGTGGACACTGATGCACCTGCTAAACGACAGTAATGGCGCGCGTTGGCGCTATGTTCCTGGTGCAAAACTGTCTGCTAGTGGCAACCAGATTTCCGCCAGCATCACGGAATCAGGTCACTACGCGGTAGGTCCAAGATTCTCTGTGCCTACTGGTTTATACGTGGATCAAAACTATCCGGATGTGCTGTTCCATTACAGCGGCGACGATAAAACAGTCAATGTAACTCTCTACAAATTAGAACCCTACGGTGCGATCGCCGAAGCGGATGGCACTAGCGATCTCGGTAACGTGGCTTACAAAAGCGAACAATTTTCCAATACAGTGCTCCGCGAACACGGCCGAAGAAAAGGTAAGTATTGGTTTAACAAAGCATCCGTTGAAAGCCGCTTCGCCTACGTTAATGATGCAACAAGACGCGGCTATCAAGTTAAGGCTACCCTGAAAAATACGCAACTGTTCGGCAGCCAGGCGGTATCTTTAACACTCGACCCGTTTGGAGCTTGGCACAAACTAAAAAACCGTCGAGTACAACCACGCTATTCGTTTTTAAGCGCCAAAGCGTCAATGTTATTAAGTGCCAATAGCGACGAAACCTTATTGGTAATGCTGACTTTACAAGGCGAAGAAGCCAACCGCTTAGTTGTTGCGCAACTCGAACCGCAGCAAAGCAGCGCACTACTGCGTGTACTGAATCCTGTATGCGGTATCAAGTGTATGGAAGAAGCTGAAGTTGTTGGCCAAGTTTGGTTTAACGACTGGTGGGAAGATGATTTTCGGTTTGTGCAAGTCGAAGCCGACATCGCCGGTGAAACTTTTTATTTGGAATCTGAATTGACCGCAGACGAAGGCAGTGAATGACCTTCTGAGGAATACTCTAAAGACTAAACTTTCGGATAGTAGACCTGTTAACACCTTGACCGCTAGCCTAAGCAGTAGCGTAAACCGCGTGTACTAGATCAACATTAGTCATGCATCAGCCGCGCAGCATTTAACCGAGATGGTATGTAAACTCACTCTCACAACGCATAGGTAGACTCATCACTCAGACCGCGAACAACGACTTAAACGCGTACATCGGCCGTGAACAGGTCGCAGCGGTCTATGACAACCTGCCGATGGTGATTATTGGTGGAATTGGCGCTGAACTTCTCACCATTCTGTTTTTATGGCGAGAGCACTCCAAACCCTTATTGAGTGCATGGTTCATTACCTTATTGGTGCTTGCGTTATGCCGATATATCACACTACGCAAATTTAGAAACTCTCGGCTTAGCAACACCAACTATGCGCGCTGGGCCAGACTAAATCTATTTTGGACTGTCATTTGGGGCATGCACTGGGGCATTCTACCCGTGTTCATTATGCACTCAGAAATGTCACTCTACACTATGTGCGTGGTGGTAGTTTACACCGGTTTTACCGCATCTTCTGTGTCCTCAAGTGCAGCGCTGTTTCGCAATTTCTTAGCGTTTACCCTGCCGGCCACGATCAGTCTGGTTGGCCGATTCGTGTACGAAGGCGGCAATCTGTATTTGATCTTTGCTGCAATGATCACGTTCTATTTCGCATTAAACATTATGCTCGCGCGTAACTCCGAGCGCTTATTTATTAGTGCCCGCAAGCTCAACTATGAGAATTTGGCGTTGATGCAAGAGTTGGAGGTTAAGAAGGAAGCTGCCGAAACCGCGACACGCTCAAAAGACAAGTTTCTCGCTGCGGCTAGCCATGATTTGCGACAACCATTACACGCTTCTGGACTTCTGCTCTCTGCGCTCGAGGATTACGTGAATCACAACAAAGGTAAACAGTTACTGCAGGAAATCCACCAAACCAACAATGCGCTGAATCAATCATTCAATAGTCTGCTGGATTTATCACGGCTGGATGCTGGTGTAATCAAAGTCAACAAAATTCATTTTGATCTTAGGTCTGTGATTGAGCGCACAGTAAAACGATTAAGTCCCTTAGCGCAAGAGAAGGGACTCGTACTGAAGATCGAGTGTTGTGGCCTAACCGTGTACTCCGACCCAATCATCGTGGAGCAAATTCTCTATAATTTGGTCTCCAACGCAATCAATCACACACGGCACGGCGAAGTCGCAATCATTGCCGACCACAGCCCAGATAATCGAGTTCGGTTAAGGGTGTCTGATACCGGCGTCGGCATTGATGATGAAAACTTGGAAGAAATATTTTCTGAGTACTATCAGGCTGGCAATCCCGAACGCGACCGAAAAAAAGGGTTTGGTTTGGGTTTAGCCATCGTCAGTCGCATGGTAACAATACTCGAATCCGCTATCTATGTTTGTTCGCAGACCAATCAAGGTTCCACTTTTGCTCTTTATCTAGAACCCGGGGATGCAGATCGATTGCCAAAATTAGTCGAAACGGACCAGCTAAGCACTCGCGTTAACGATGAGTTGTTTGTGCTCGTTATCGACGACGACATAGCCATATTAAAGAGCATGAAGACACTGCTCACATCCTGGGGATGGCAAGTTGCCTGTGCAGAGTCCGGACCAGCCGCCATTGAGCTCCTCGGAGAGGCAGGTGTACCACCCGATGTGATCGTTGCCGACTATCGTCTACGTGATTTCGAAACAGGCGATCAAGCCATCAAAGCAGTTCGGGATGAATTCAATCACGACATCCCTGCCGTCGTTGTTACTGGCGACACCTCGAAAAATCGCTTACTCAACCTCACGCAAGTTGGTCACAAGGTACTCCACAAGCCCGTGCCGCCCGCTCTGTTACGCGCAACGATCATCAACGTATTGGGCAATCACTCCAGCAGCGATTGAAGTCGAGCTTGCTTGATGCAGGCAGTGCGACTGCGCACGCCCAGTTCTTTAAACAAAATGCCTATATGGTATTTAACCGTCGCTTCTGTGATCGCTAACACCGTGGCTATCTGCTGATTCGACAAACCATCGGCCATCAATCGCAGAACCGCTATCTGTCGTGCCCCCAAACACTGATTGGCCACCGGTACCAATTGTGGACGCGCGCCATGGCGACTTTGCACAATATCGAGCTGATCGTGGAACTCAGGGGGAATCACGGTCTTACCCGACAAGACCGCCTTAATGGAAGCCAGCATATCCTGCCCGGTACTGTTCTTATGGATAAACCCTAACGCACCCAACTGGATGCTTTTTCGAACATCATCAATATCGAAACTTGCCGAGATCATCACCACTGGCACTACCATGTCGCGCTCGGTGAGCGACTGGAGTAGCGTAAAACCATCTAATTCAGGTATCGAGATATCCAGCAATAACAAGTCGTACTGAATACCTGCTTCAAGTTTGTGTAAGGCAACCGTCACTGACTCGGCAAGATCAACTTGGACATTGTCTAACTTACCGAGCAGGTGTCGCATGCCCTCCATAAACAAGCGATGGTCGTCGATGATCAGAAATTTTTTCGTCTGCATTCAATATTCCTCCCAACCATCGGCACAGTCACTCTAGGTATAGCGTATGCCCTGCTTGTACACAGCAGTGAACTCACCCATACGATACAGCCTAGCCGATATGGAAGTGTGGCTTCAAGCGTGCACAGCGAAAAATACTTTCTAGGCACTCCTTCGCCAAGCGACCATCCGCTAATTTTCTTGGCGTACACACCGTGCGCGGAACTGCCCCGCACCATCTCCCTTGTCTGCGGCTATTATTTCTGCCGTCGCTAAATTAACTACCCATGCTCGCGTTGGATCGGTCGCAATGTCTGTGGCTGTCCAGAATCGTGCATTGGCTGTGCCCGGAAACATCCGCCGATCAATCGCCGGTGAAACCGTGGTTCGATCTGTGATCGAATTCAATTCTTTCACAGTCGGCAGTCGCCAGTCGTTGTGTTCTGCTAACGCACTGTTAACGCAATGCGTATTGGCACCGTTCCAAGTAGGCAACAACGCAGTGTATGCATTTTGATGCCACATAAGCCCGGTACGAAAGTCCGATACTGTACTGTTTCCATTATCGTACAGCCCATCTTGCGCATTTGTTACTGCCAAAGTCGTTAAGCACAAACCTACGCCTATCCCTATTTTCAATATCTTGATAAACACCTTAGTTGACTCCTCGCAGACCGATTGATTACGTCATTACTTTAAATGCCGCGCCGTACACACCGCACTCGATGAGTATCATTGCGATGCGCTAACAGCACTGCCCCTGTCCAAAAATTCACGGTCCAGGCTTCTGAACTGACCGCTGCATTCTGCGTGCCAGTCCAATACGGGGCATTATCTGTTCCGATGAAAACAGCGGTTAAGACCGACGGGCTGAACTTATCGAAACTCACAATCGATAGTAATTCCTCCGCAGAGGGCAAACGCCAGTCGCTGAATGTGTTCAGTGTTAAGCTGTCACAATAATCACGCGCCTGTCGCATGGTTCGATCAGTGTCATCGTCAGATCTTTGCCACCATAATTTGGTCTTTTGATCAAACACAGCAGTGTTCAAAATCGGGATTGTAAACTCTCCAGCTGATCTCTCTTCTGGAGCGACTCGATTACTCACAGGTGGCCGAACTTCTGATCCATCCAACACGATCACGGCCACTTTAGTTTGTTGGGCCTGTGCAACCACTGCCTGTAAGCACACACCAATCACAGCCGCATAGACTGTATATTTGAAAAAGAGTTTCATATTCTTCATAGCAATGCTCGTTGGTGTAATTTTCGACAAAGGCAATTTATGGCGACTAGTTATCAGTGACACATTTGGCAATGTAATTCGCAATGGACTTCTCCTTTAATTCTGTCGATCCATAGTTCATGATAACCACCCAAGCTTCGACCGAGCCCGGCTGCAAGAACTTGGATGTGCCAGTCCAATATCGACCGGTAACCGCATCTGGAAAAAAGCCAACATCAATAATCGGGCTAATCTGGCGATCGTCGTAAAGTGTCTCGATCTCTTTAACACTTGGTAAGCGCCAATTGGCGTGTCCTGCGAGGTCTAGATTGTTGCAATATTCAACGGCAGAATTCCAATCCACTGATAGTGGGTTCCTGCTCTTTTGCCACACCAATCCCGTGGTGATATCCAATACCGCCCCATTATTCAAATCGACCAACCCAACCTTGGCCGTAACAGAATCACCGAAGAATACTCCCGGCAACAAGAGTGCGCCGAACAACAGTAATTTAAATTGAGAACCCATTTCTATCCCTCATAAGTAATGTCTTTTAACGCACGCAACGCACGTAGGACTCAAAACCACCGGCATCAATCGGTCGAATTTCCATGGCACCTTCAGCAAACGACACCGCCCAGGCATTGAGTGCCCAATCCCCATTCTTGGTTTGCGTCCAATACCAGTCACTTTTAACGCCAGTAAAAATAGCCGGATGCGTTGCCAGACCGTTATTCCCAAAACTCACGATCGACAAGAGCTCTTTTCGGGTTGGAAGTCGCCAATCGAATTGGTTGGCAATCTGTAGCGACTGGCAATAATCCAGTGCTGCACGCCAAGTCCGCTTAACGCCGTCGTCCTGGCGCTGCCATTGTAGATTTGTAAGTGTATCCGTGGCCGCCTGACCCGCAGGCAGAAAGCTTGAATACGTGAATTCAAATACAAAACGTAGGTCTGGCACTGGCCGATTCGAAGCGAGTTGCTTGTCCTCTTCAAATAATGGCACGATCACCGTTTTTTGACTTTGCGCGCTCGCTGCGCCAGAAACAATCATTGTTGAGATAATCAGTGTACTGGTATGCGCAAATACGCGTTGCATGGACTGTGTCACGATTAAAGCTCCGATGGACTGTTTTGACTCTAGGCCTAAACGTATCGCGACCGTTAAACAAGTGTCCACTATCTAAAAGTCTAGTCCAGCGCATAAACTCTAAGCTAGCAATGGATAGCCTTCTTCAAGACGGTGCTCGAACTCTTCCTTATCTATTTTGAGTGGCGCCTACGTTCTGAGACATCTTTACCAATCAACATGTCACCAACGCGAGCAGATGCGCCTAAGTAAAACCCGGTTTCACTTGCAAATTCGTCCGGGTTCTTAAAGGTGCCGAATAAGATGTCAAACAGCGGCAAGTCCGAATAATTGAATCGATGAACGCCTTTTTGATGATGCAGACTATGACTCTCTGGACGCTGGATCAAATACCCTAACCAGCGCGGCGTGCGTACATTGGTATGCTGAAAAATGCTCAAGAACATCGTGATGTACAAAAAGTAAGTCGCGGACTCCGCTGGTATTCCGACGATAACAACCAGGCTCAAACTTCCGACCAAGGTGAAGCCAACCATATCGGCTGGGCTGAAATAGAATGCACCGAGGGTATCTACGCGCTCGGCACTGTGGTGCATCTGATGAAAAATACGCCACAGGAACTGATTGCTGTGCATACTTCGATGCCAAACGTAGATCAAAAACTCAAATACTAGTACCGCCACAATGGTGCTTGGCAACACACCTAAGTTACTCAAATCGAACAGTTGGAATTGAGCTAATTTGTCATCCCAGATAAGTGGCAGGTACGCCGACAAAAAGAAGTAGCTGACAAAGGTTAGCAAGGTTCTCGGCAACCAACCTGGCACCTTCGGTAAGGTATTCCCGGGCAGCAGGTACTCGGCCAAGATTAATCCTGCGTAGATGAGTAGAACGACAATGGAAACCGGGTCCAATAAGATTTCAATGGGTGTGGGCATTTGACTCCTCCAAGGTTTAGTTGCGGTCGTTTTGTACCGTCACCATTTTTAATGGGAGACGCCAAGTACTGCATGATGGTAGGGTAACCATTGCATAACGATTTGATAACCAGCAGGCGAATTCGATATAGCAACCCAGACATTCGTTGTTATAGTCAGCACTGACTTGTCACTGAGCTCTTTCGATGAAGTATTTTTTCAACGACTTTGAACTGGATACCGCGCAGTTCGCCTTGCTACATCGCAACGGCGACACATTGCAGCCGATTGCTGTTGAGCCTAAGGTATTCGACCTGATTGCCTACTTGATCGCACACCGCGATCGCTTAGTTTCACGTGAGGAGTTGTTTGAAAAGGTATGGGATGGTCGGCAAGTGGTGGACGCATCACTGAGCAACCACATAAAAACTGCCCGCAAGGTACTCGGGGACCGTAGCAATCTGCAAACAACGATTAAGACAATCCGCGGGCGTGGATACCAGTTCGTTGCTCCGGTGCGTATCGATACAAGCTCAACTGCTCAGGAAGATACAAACGACGCACCGCGAAACGTTGATTCAACTATCACAACGAGGTCAAAAGTAAAACGCCGTATTACCATCGCCCTGATAAGCCTCGGTCTGCTAGCAATGCTGACCGTACTGGGACTACATTCTGCACAGGAGCGTAAATCCAAACCCGTGGTGTTGGTCATCCCATTCGCGACCGCAGGTGAAAGCGTCAAAGATTGGCAACCCTTTGCAGAACAACTAACCCGTGAAGTGATTATTAAGCTGCGTCATGTGTCAGATATTCAGACCATTCCGGCGTCATCCTCGTTCACCTTTCATGATAGTCATCAGTCTGATTTTATTCATGCTCGTCTTCCCGAGGTCACACACGTCTTGAGAGCGAGAGTTAATGTGCGCGGTGAGGACCAAATCCAGATCAATGCGGTTCTCGAAACGGTACCAATAGGCGACCTACTTTGGGACGATAAATTTCTTGCCACTATAAATGACAGCAATTTCTTCACAGTACAAAACACGATTGCATCATCGGTGACCGACGCTTTAGAAATCTATCTAACTCGTGCTGATAAAAAAGCACTCCAGCAGTTTCCGACGTCAAATCTTCACGCCTATGAGTACTATATCCAAGGCCAACAAAACTTAAGTTTGCTGACACACAGTTCCGTGCTTGATGCAATTAACTTGTTCGACCAAGCTATTCAGTTGGACGATAACTTTCTCAGTGCGTACGTCGCTCGTGTGGATGCCCTAAGAATACTCATGACGTACTTCGAGAAACCCAGTAAAACACTGCCTAAAGTCATCACCGCAGTAGATCAAGCCTTATCCAAAGACCCCGACGCAGCCGAAGCGTTGTCCTCACTCGGTCTCGCTTACGCATTCGCGTGGCGCTGGGATGATGCCTGGCAAACGCTCAACGCTGCCCGTGCAGCGGACGACAAACTTGCGCTCACTGAATTGGGCTTCGCTCTTTACTATGCAGGCCTCGGGGAGGTCGAACAAGTGAATGCTGCCCTGCAAAGAGCGAAGCAATTGGATCCGTTAAACATCGAGGTCGCCGATTGGGGCCACTGGGCGCTTGCGATGGTCGGCGACACGCAAGCGGCACTTGATTGGAGCGAGACGATGCTGCGACTTCACCCAGACGTCGGTCTACTGTATAGCGGCGCGAGCGTGTCTCAATCGATTTCTGGCAACCACCCAGAGGCAATCCGTCTCGCGGAGAAAGGCGTTATGCTTGAGTCTGGGACGCCGTTTTCCTTATTGGCACTGGCACAAGCACACGCCTATGCTGGTAATCAGGCACGCGCGAGAACACTACTCAACGACGCTGAAGCAAGTAACAAGTATCAATGTCCCTATGAAACCGCGGTGGTTTACATTCTGCTCGACGACGTCGATAAAGCCTTCGATTTATTCAACCAGGCGGTCGCATATCGTTCCAATTGCCTGGTATTTACTCGCAATGATGTTCGGCTAGCGCCCATCAAACTTGACCCTCGATATGACGCGCTCCTCACAAGAATCGGTCTTAACGATGATGCCATCGCAAAGCTACCAAAGTAGCCGAGTATCGGTGCGCTGAAATTTATGCGCCTATACCGTTAACAGGTCCGACTCATTGGACACCCACTTTTTCACAAGGTGGCCACGTTTCAGTCGTATCCGTCTTACTTCAAGATCCGTATGATTAGAATCTATATCTAGTTCTCTCTACTGCGAGCCGTTTACGGGTTGAGTGAGTTTCCATATCTCTATTGCCCCCAGTCGCGATTGTCATAAAAGATTCTTACAACCATGGCTTGGGCACCTCCCCATCTAATGCGGACTTCACTCTCTTATTTAGCCTATCTGAATTCATGACCATCAGCGACCTCTCTGCTATCTCTGCTGCAACTTCCTGTTTACCTGTCACGGCAAGCAAAGCGATGAGCGTTGTTACACGCTCAATATAGCTATTCACACTATAGTCAAGAAAATCACGACCATATTTAGGGTCTTTGGCCATTTCTGTATTCATTTCATAGAACTCTCTGGCTCGCTCGAAATCCTTCTCTGGATCAAGATACTTCGCATACAAGGCATACTCCTCTGCCTTGATAAGAAATGGACCCGCTAGATCAATGTTTTGAGCGGCAAACTTTGGATCTTCTACATCAAAATATTTAAAGAGTTCTAGAACCGGCTCGATCCGACCCAACTCTCTGTGAATCGAAACAAAATCATGAAAATCATTTCGACTACACGGAGTCCCACGTTTCATTTTGACTTCCGCTTCAGCCGCTTCTTTCTCTAGAGCCACTAAGGCAGGCTC
>JAUHZM010000326.1 GCA_030426005.1 Gammaproteobacteria bacterium | reverse complement strand
AACAACGCGGTCAATCAAGGTGGTACCGACGGCGATGGAACGAATACTCCTGTTGGCACGGGTTTTCAAACCATCGAACGTAAAGACGTTGGTATTAAGTTAAAAATCAAGCCACAGATTAATGAAGGTGACACTATTCAACTTGAAGTGTTCCAAGAAACGTCGAGTGTGTCGTTAACGCGCGTGGAAGGGCAGGCAGACTTGATCACAAACTTGCGCTCTATTGAAGGCGTGGTGCAAGTTGATGATGGCCAAGTTGTGGTGCTCGGTGGACTCATCACCGAGAACGTAGTCGACAGTGTTTCTTGGGTGCCTATTCTAGGTAAAATTCCATTAATCGGTAATTTATTTAGAAGCAAAGAAAAACAGGTCGAGAAACGCAACTTAATGGTGTTTTTGAAACCGCGCATTATTCGTTCGCCGGAGGAGCTGGCTAAGTACTCCAAGACTAAATACAACGCGGTACGCCGTGATGGTCAAATTTCTCGGTTGAATACCTCTGACTTCCTAATCCCAGAAGTCGATCCTCCAGTGTTGATTGAATATGATGAAACACTGGGTGAAGGTCTGGTCGGTAGTGAACGGCAAGCTGACCTGGCGCGTCGAGGTGAGGTTCGCAAGCCGGTTAAGAGCCGAATCAAAGATATTATATTTGGTCGTACTTATGTCTCAGACGATGAAATCTTTGAAGAGACGGAAGACGAGTCAAAAATATCTACGCGTGACGAAGATCAGCTCCAAGACCTCGTCGATGAGTTAGAGGACGGCAGTGCGGAACTCGATTCACGCACTGATGACGATGTTATTAAGGCGGAAGACTTTTAGTCGCAAATCGTATGAGCGAAATAGCTAACGAATTGGAGACTGATCCGCAGGCCGTCGAGTCGATCCCTGCGGACGACGCCACACCGGTTGATGCGGATATTGCGCAGATTCCCTATGCGTTCGCCAAAAAGCACAATGTGTTGGTGAATCTGGAGAGTGATGACACTGCGCGCGTCACGTGTGTGCAAACGCCGAAGTTGCCTGTATTGTCCGAGCTGAAGCGGCGACTGAACCGCCGCCTTGTACTCGAGCGTGTGATCGCCTCGGAGTTTGATAATCAGCTCCGCGCTGCCTATGACAAAGGTGGCAGTCAGGCGACCCAGCTCATGGATGACATGGGCGACGATCTTGATTTGGAGCGCCTCGCGGATGAGATGCCGCAAACCACCGATTTATTGGAAGCGGATGACGATGCACCAATTATTCGGCTCATAAACGCGCTTTTGACACAGGCAATTCGCGAAAACGCCTCAGATATTCACCTTGAAGCTTTTGAAGAAGAGTCGGTGGTTCGTTTTCGTGTGGACGGCGTTCTGCGTGACATCTTGAGTCCGCGCCGTGAGATGCATGGGGCATTGGTGTCGCGGATCAAAGTAATGTCAAAACTCGACATCGCAGAGAAACGCCTCCCGCAAGACGGGCGTATGTCGTTACGCGTGGCCGAACACCCAGTGGATGTGCGGGTCTCAACCTTGCCTACCCAGCACGGCGAGCGCGTCGTTTTACGATTGCTGGACAAACAGAGTGCGCGTTTGGATCTTGAAAAGCTGGGTATGCCAGCTGAGATTCTACGTAAATTCGAAGAACTGATTCGAAAGCCAAACGGCATTCTATTGGTTACCGGTCCGACCGGTTCGGGTAAGACCACAACCTTGTATTCTGGACTGCATCGACTTGATCGCAAACGGCTGAATATTTTGACGGTCGAAGACCCGGTTGAGTACGATTTAGATGGCGTCGGCCAGACGCAGATGAACAGTAAGATCGGCTTAACCTTCGCCAGTGGGCTGCGTTCCATTCTGCGACAAGACCCGGATGTGGTCTTGGTAGGTGAGATTCGCGATTTAGAAACTGCTGAAATCTCAGTGCAGGCGAGTTTGACCGGTCACTTGGTGCTATCTACTTTACATACAAATACCGCGGTTGGCGCCGTCACGCGTTTAGTGGACATGGGTGTAGAGCCATTTTTGATTGCGTCTAGTTTGGTTGGTGTGCTGGCTCAGCGGCTTGTTCGTCGATTGTGTCCGGACTGCAAATTGCCTCACGAGCCGGATGACGCCGAGCGTGAATTGCTGGGTATTACTGCAACCCAAGAAGTAAACCTCTTCAAACCACAAGGGTGTCCAAACTGTGAGCAGATTGGTTACCGCGGCCGTTTGGGTATTTACGAACTGATCAATATGGATGAAGGGATGCGTCGTTTAATTCATGACGAAGCCTCGGAAGACTTGCTAACTAAGCATGCCCGTAAAACCTCCCGAAGTCTGATGCAAAATGGCTTCGACCGGGTATTACAGGGTGAGACTACCGTGGATGAAGTGTTCCGCGTAACACAGTCTTAGGGGCCGACACAGATGGCAACCTTCGAGTATCAGGCGTTAAACGCCAAGGGCAGAACCGTTAAAGGCGTCACGTCGGGAGATCACGCTAAACAAGTGCGTGCCGAGTTGCGTGCGCAAGGTTTGATTCCACTCAACGTGAAGTCGATCTCTGAGAGCGCCGCGAATAAGTCCGATCAAAAAGGGCGGCCATCGCGTCGAATTAAGATCAGCACCAACGAGCTGTCGATCTTGACGCGCCAAATGGCCACCTTGTTGGAGTCTGGCATGACGGTGGAAGAGACCCTCAGTGCGGTCATCAAACAATCCGAAGGACACAAAGTGAAGACCGTGATCAGCGACGTGCGCTCGATGGTCACTGAGGGATACTCGCTGTCAGATGCGATTGCAATGTACCCGAATAGTTTTCCAGAAATTTATCGGGCTTCGATTGCTGCCGGTGAGCAGTCAGGAACTTTAGATAACGTATTGGATCGCCTGGCCGACTATTTGGAAGACAGCCATGCCATGCAGCAGAAGATTACCCAGGCAATTGTGTATCCGATATTCTTGTTCTTCGTGTGCGCGGCGATTTTGGTGGTATTGATTGTGGTGGTGGTGCCGAAGATCGTTGGCGTTTACGAAGACACCAAGCAAGATCTGCCAAACCTGACAAAAGCGGTAATCAAAATTTCAGACTTTATGGTCAATTATGGTGTTATCGTCGGGATTGCACTGGTAGCTCTGGTCATATTGATTCGATTTGTGTTTAAGCAAGATAAACCAAAGCTGTGGCTGCATCGAACCTACCTTAAGATCGCTGGCTTACGAAAAATGGTGCAAAACATCGATTCAGCCCGCATGTCACGTACTTTGTCGATTATGGTTGGTTCAGGCGTGCCAATTTTGTCGTCGATGCGCGCGAGCCAGGCGGTGATGAATAATCGTGTGCTAC
>JAUHZM010000325.1 GCA_030426005.1 Gammaproteobacteria bacterium | reverse complement strand
GAGATGCGATGGATCAACCATTTCCAGCATCTCAGCGCTCACGTGTGGATTCGACAATGGTTGAAAACTCCCGGCCTGGTTTGCCTGTTCGGCCATACGTAAGGTGGCGAACAATAAGTGGCTTTTACCGGCGCCTGGAGGACCATACAAATAGATTACCCGCGCGCCCTCTGCCCCAGTCATGGCTTGTAAAGCCTGGACCAATTCAGTATTACTTCCAGTCCAGAAATTATCAAAACTGGCTTTATCCTGTGCAGCAATCGCCAGCGCCAGCTGACCAGATGCCGTCTCGGTAGACACCATTACAGATGAGACTCCTCAATACGGTTGGTCGTCTTAACCGACCAAATATAAACATATGCCAGCCCACTAACCACGCTGGTTGCAAGCACCAGATACCCAACCCAGCGCATTAATTCACCCAGTTGTAATTGCCAAGCCAGTGCGCATAACACCAGACCGATGTAGCTGATCTGGAAAAATGTGTTCAATTTGCTGATTTTCAAGGGTTGCATTTGAACAGCGCCAAAAAACAGCACCATGATCAGATACCCCCCAACGATGACGACGTCGCGAAACACCACCGCCACCATCAACCAGAATGGAATCAGGTTCATGACTGACAGCATGACGTAGGCGCTGACTAATAAGGCCTTATCCGCCACCGGATCCAATATCGCGCCAAGAGTACTGCGCGCGTTGAACCGTTTGGCGATATAACCATCCAGGCCGTCGGTGACGCCCGCCACCACGAACAGCGCCAGAGACCAACCAAATTCCGACTCTTGCAATAACACCAGCAACCACGGAACCAGGCCGATTCGTGCGAGGGTTAACAGGTTTGGAATGTAGATCATGGGCGTTATAGGATTCTGGCGCCTTTGCGCAGACGAAGTATCGATTATCTCTGTGTTTTATTCGATACACAACCGTTAGTGAAACCGCTACAATAGCGCCCCTATGACGGGAGGCACCGCCTCCAAGGTGCAACCGTAACTGGAGAACGAAATCGTGTCTCAATCTGATAAACCTGATTCCTTAAGTTATCGCGATGCTGGCGTCGACATCGACGCTGGAGATGCGTTTATTGATGTGATTAAGCCCGTCGCCAAGCGTACACAACGCGAAGGCTGTTTAAGCGGATTGGGCGGCTTCGGCGCTCTGTTTCAAATCCCCCAAGGTTACAAAGAACCCATCCTGGTGTCTGGCACCGATGGCGTGGGCACCAAACTAAAACTCGCGTTCGACCTCAACAAACATGACACCATCGGCATTGATCTGGTGGCCATGTGTGTTAATGACGTCTTGGTGCAGGGCGCTGAACCCCTGTTTTTCTTAGACTACTTTGCGACTGGTAAACTGACACCACAAATCGCAGCGCAGGTGGTGACCGGTATCGGCGAGGGTTGTGTGCAAGCTAACGCCGCACTCATCGGTGGCGAAACGGCAGAAATGCCGGGCATGTACCAAGCTGGCGAGTACGATCTGGCCGGTTTTTGTGTTGGCGCCGTTGAAAAGTCGGAAATCATCGACGGCTCCAAGGTGGCCAGTGGTGACGTATTGATTGGCTTGGCTTCATCAGGCGCACACTCCAATGGTTACTCTTTAATTCGTAAAGTCATCGACACCTACGACGTCCCGCTCGACACGCAATTGGATGGCCAGGCTCTGAGTGATCTGGTTTTGGCGCCTACTCGCATTTATGTTCGCCCAGTGTTGTCGCTGATGAAGTCAATTCCGGTTAACGCATTGGCACACATTACAGGCGGTGGCATCCCCGGCAACTTGAATCGCGTGCTACCTGAAGACTACCACGCCGTGGTGCAGGAGTCGGCCTGGGAATGGCCCGCCCTGTTCCGCTGGCTCAAGCAAACGGCCAATATTGAACAACAAGAGATGTATCGCACTTTTAACTGCGGTGTCGGCATGATACTCGTGGTAAAACCTGAGCACGCAGACGCCGCGATTACGCATCTTAATGACGCCGGAGAAACCGCCTTTTTACTTGGCGAAATTCGCGCCGGTGCCAAAGATCCTCAAATCCAAATCGTATAATCAGTCATGACCAATGCGCCAGTGCGCTGTAAAGCGGTAGTATTGATTTCTGGCAGCGGTAGCAACCTGCAAGCGTTTATTGATCAGGTGAACGCCGGTCTGCTACCGCTGGATATTGCTCTGGTGATCAGCAACAAAGCCGATGCATTTGGTCTTGAGCGTGCCGCTCGGGCCGGTATTAAAACCCAGGTTATCGATCATAAGGCCTACGCGTCTCGTGACCACTTTGATCATGCCTTGCAACAAGCGATCGACACGGTGTCACCCGATCTCGTTATCCTGGCTGGCTTTATGCGCATTCTGACCGCGGATTTTGTTAATCATTACCGCGATCGTCTTATCAACATCCATCCGTCACTGCTGCCGAAATATCCTGGCACCAATACACATCAGCGTGCGCTGGATGCTGGGGATGCCTGGCATGGTGCCTCGATTCACTTTGTGGTGCCCGAGGTCGACGCTGGCCCGATCATTTTGCAAGGTCGATTGAAGATTCGCTCAGACGACAGTGCTGACAGCCTACAACAGCGCATTCACAAGATTGAACATCAGCTATACCCATTGGCTGCGCGCTGGTTCGCTGAGCAACGGCTTTCACATAAAAATGGCAAAGTATTACTGGATGGTGAAACCTCTGACCAGCAGTTGCAAACCTTTGACCTCTGAGTTAGCGTAGAGCGCGTTAATAACCAATCTGCGCAACACCTATTTTGCCAAAACTAGTTCCCTTTTGCGTCGCGGTGCTGGCCGCGTTTATCGTCATGCCGCAACCCGCATACTCGACTCCACTTGAAGACACCTCGATCAGCTACACCATCAAGATGAACAGCACACGGTTCGGCAATGCGACGCTGGGCCAAGTGGAAACCAGCTTGACGCAGTCCGACAACGGCTACGTGATTGAGTCAGTGACTAAAGCACAAGGCATGGCCGCTATTATTATTGGTAGTAATCGACAGGAAGCCTGTGAATTCGAGATCGCCAATGGACAAGCTGTAACCAAAACCTATAGCGGCGGTCGCGTCGGTAAAACCGACTACCAAGTAGACTACGATTGGGAAGACCGTAAAGTGAATTTCGATTCTGGTGACTCACTCGACATGCCAGATGGGCTACTGTTTGACAACTGCATGTTCTGGTTTGCAGCAGCACTACTCAAAGGCGAAGGCTTCGCTGAACAAAGCACGTACGTCGTCGATGGGCGCTCAAAACGCATTCGCGGCTATAAACTGCGCAGTAAAGAATCAGAAACAATTGAAACCGCCGTT
>JAUHZM010000324.1 GCA_030426005.1 Gammaproteobacteria bacterium | reverse complement strand
TGGCAAAGCGTGCTCAACAAGGCAATGCCTCGAGTAAAAATGCCGCAGATTATGGTCAGTTGGTTGAACCACTGGCCGCAACTGCGCTGAAGTTAACACACTAAAAGCAAGTTAAATCATTATGACTACATTACTTTCTCCTTTTACCCTGGGCAGCATGAGCCTGTCGAACCGGGTACTGATGGCCCCAATGACACGTAGCATGTCGCCGGGCAACGTGCCAAACGATGACGTGGTTGAATACTATCGCCAGCGCGCTGCCGGCGGTGTTGGCCTGATCATCACCGAAGGTACCTGCGTTGGTCACAAGGCCGCCAGCGGCTACCCGGATGTGCCGTTGATCGCCGGTGAAGAACCGCTCGCGGGATGGAAAAAGGTCATTGATGCGGTGCACGCGGAAGGCGGCAAAATTGCCCCGCAACTGTGGCATGTCGGCGGCATTCGCCGGCCAGGCATTGAACCCGGTGGTGAAACCCCTGGCTATAGCCCTTCTGGTATGGCGTTCCCAGGTAAAGTAACTGGCCACGCGATGACCAAAGAAGACATCGACGAAGTGGTACAGTCTTTTGTTCAAGCCGCCGTCGACGCCGAACGAATTGGGTTTGATGCCATTGAGATTCATGGCGCGCACGGGTATTTGTTGGATCAATTCTTCTGGGAAGGCACCAACCATCGCACCGACGAGTATGGCGGCAGCTTAGAGAATCGGGTGCGCTTTGCTTGCGAAATTATTTCGGGTATCCGCGCCAAAGTCGCGGCTGACTTCCCCATTATTTTCCGATTTTCGCAATGGAAACAGCAAGATTATACCGCGCGACTGGCCGAAACACCGGAAGCACTGGGTGAATTCCTGGCGCCGTTGTCGGACGCGGGCGTGGATATCTTCCACTGCTCTACCCGCCGATTCTGGGAACCAGAATTTGAAGGCAGCGACTTGAACCTGGCTGGCTGGACCAAAAAGCTCACTGGCAAACCAACCATCACGGTCGGCAGTGTGAGTCTGAACGCAGATTTTCTGCCAGAACCAGGTGACAAAGCCTTTAAAGACGGCGAAATCGCCAACCTCGACAACTTGGTGCAACGCCTAGACGCGGAAGAGTTTGATCTGGTGGCCGTTGGCCGCGCCTTAATCGCTAACCCAGATTGGGTACGCAAGGTAGAAAACAACGAGCTGGAGAAGCTGACCCCGTTCAGTAAAGGAATGCTAGCAGCTCTGTAAGTACCCAATTCACGGGGTAAACAACCTGTGGTCCGATGCCCGGCGGTTAACGAATTTGAAATCTGATTCTAAATTTGATCACCGGGCATCTATTCATTGCGCAGTTTGATATAGAATGATTTGTATGAAACGTGTTGTCTTTAATCGTAAAGGTGGCGTCGGCAAATCCACGATCACCTGCAACTTGGCTGCAATCGCTGCGAGCCAAGGTAAACATGTTTTGGTTGTCGACCTGGATCCACAGGCGAATACCACAACGTACTTAGGACATGATGGCAAAGACAACGTGGTCGGCATTGCCGAATTCATGGAGTCCACCATCTCGCGCAATTATCGCGAGTTCACCTCTGAAGACTACATACGCAAAACCCAGTTTGAAAACTTGTCGCTGATATCCGCCAGCTATTCGCTGGTTGATTTGGAAGCCAAACTGGAAGCCAAACACAAAATCTACAAGCTGCGCGACTTTCTCGACAATCTACACGAGGAGTTCGATGAGATTTACATCGACACACCGCCAGCGCTTAATTTCTTCACACTATCGGCCTTAATCAGTGCCGACCGTTGCCTGCTGCCCTACGATTGCGATGTGTTCGCACGTGATGCCATGCTGGATTTAATGGAAGAGTTAGAAGAGATTATCGAAGATCACAATCCGGAGCTGGAAATTGAAGGCGTGGTCGTAAACCAGTTCCAATCCCGCGCCAAACTGCCACAACAGGCGGTCGAAGAACTGAGCCAAGCCAAGTTTAAACTGCTGGAACCGTTTATCTCTTCCTCCGTCAAGGTCAAAGAGTCGCATGCCGCGCACACTCCTTTGATTTATCTGGACCCGAAACATAAGGTCACACAAGAGTTTGTGGACCTGTACAATGCAATTAATCGTAAACGGCGTAGTAACACGAAACGCTAGTCGATCGGTGTTTCACTTGCCAGTAGGTTCTGGCAAGGTTATACCTTGGGTTAACTTCGCACAGCACACCCATGCGCCGTGACGAAGCAGTAGTTTATAACATCGCCTGTCGTATTCACTTTTCCCTGCACGCGGAGGAAAAGGCAAAGGGCGAGGACAATGCATAGGGGCACAAATTATGTCTAGAGCGCTAGAGCGTAAAATGGCTGAGGCCGAAACCTACGAAGAGTGGAAGGAAGCCGCCATTGCCTACGATGAACGTACCGGCCTGGAGCGCTGGAAACAAGGCGAGAAAAGCCGCCGTTACGATTACGCGGCCATCCGGCGGCGTCTGGACATCCTGCAAGTCATGCGTCGCGCCAACGACAATCACGGCTTACTCTTTACCCTGAACGAAGGTATTCACGGCAACCTTGGCGGCATGGGCCGGTCATCCCTGTATCGCAAAGCCAAATTTGGCACCAAACAATTAATCGTCGATTACACCGAGGAAGTTGCCTCCGCACTTGAACACTTGGCAAAGCCCAACATTAAAGGCGTGACCCTGCGAGAGAAAATCGACTTTTTTCACCGTGCGCACCTGTGCTTTGGTCAGTCCGCGCTGATGTTTTCCGGCTCTGGCACATTCTTGTTTTTCCATGTCGGCGTACTCAAAGCCCTCTGGGAACAGCATTTGATTCCTGACGTAATCTCAGGCTCAAGCGGTGGTGCCTTGATCGCGGCCGTCGCTGGCACCCGCAAACCTGAGGAACTCGGTGAGATCTTTGAACCTGAATTTCTCGAGTTCGAAGAGGACATAAAATCGATTCTGAGAAACCTTTCGCCAGGCAAAAAACGCAATCTGCGCAAAAACGACCTCATTAAAATCATCGAGAAAATCATTCCCGACGTCACCTTCGAAGAGGCGTATCAAATCTCTGGCTTAAAGATTAATATCTCAGTGGCGCCCTATGAAACTCACCAGAAATCGCGCTTGCTAAATGCGATTGCGTCACCCAATGTGATGTTACGCGAAGCGGTGCTAGCGTCTTGTTGTATTCCTGGGGTCTTTCCACCTGTGTCACTCGCAGCACGCGATGTCAAAGGCAACCGAGTACCTTATCTGCCTTCACGAAAATGGGTGGACGGTTCCTTAAGCGACGACTTACCGATGAAGCGGCTTGCTCGCTTGTACGGGGTCAATCATTTTAT
>JAUHZM010000034.1 GCA_030426005.1 Gammaproteobacteria bacterium | reverse complement strand
GGAATAACAAAAACACACCTTCGATGGGGTGTGTTTTTGTCTTGATCATCTGTTCAGGAGGGAAAAAGGGTGTAGGAAGAAGTCTCTGCCTATGGCGTGGTGGTATCCGATGAAAATGGTCAGATCACGTCGTTTCAGGAGAAGCCGAGCGTAGAAGAAGCGTTGTCGAACAAAGTAAACACCGGCATCTACATCTTTGAACCAGAAGTATTGGACCTGATTCCGGCTGGTGAAACCTACGACATCGGCGGTGACCTGTTCCCTAAAATCGTTGAGGCTGGGCTACCGTTCCATGCAATTGATCTGCCATTTAACTGGATTGATATCGGCCGAATCAGTGATTACTGGGAAGCCAATCAGAAAATCATGAAAGGCGAATTGCGGACGATTCCGATGCCTGGTACGCAGGTTCGTCCTGGGGTTTGGGTTGGCTTAAATACTAGTATCGAATGGGACCAATGTGAGATCCAAGGTCCTGTGTACATTGGCAGTGGCACGCGAATCGAACCGGGTGCAATGATTGTCGGTCCAACTTGGATTGGGCACGGATGTCATATCCGCGAAAATGCGCGAATTTCAAAAAGTATTATTTTTGAGTACACGCGTATTGGTTCGGCCAGTATTGTTAAGAACTCCGTGGCATTCGGGCGCTTTTTTGTCGATAAAGACGGCAATAACTTCGAAAGTGAGGACATGCACCTGGATTGGGTAACCGATTCCAGAATACCCGCTGAGGCGCTGAAGTCTGCTACTGATGGCGATGAGAAATAATGCCAATATCGTGCTGATCGGCATGCCGGGCAGCGGCAAAAGTACGATAGGAAAGCGCTTGGCAACGCAGCGTGGATTGAAGTTTCTGGATGCCGATAAGCTGATTGAGAAAGATCAAAATTTGCCGATCCAGGAAATCGTTAATCTGCGTGGTGTACGTTATTTACGTCAGGTCGAGGAACAAGTTCTCTGCACGCTCAACTGTACGCGAACCGTGATTGCCACAGGCGGCAGTGCGGTTTACAGCGAGGCAGCAATGGCGCACCTTGGGCAGGGCGGGGTACGTTTATATTTGCGTATTAGTCTCCCGACGTTGTTGCGCCGAGTCTCCAATGTGCATAGTCGAGGTTTGGCAAAACTGCCATCGCATCCTTTGGTGAGACTGTACACCGAGCGGCTACCTTTGTACGCCGCCGCTGCAGATATCACAATGGATAACGATTGGCCTCTCACCGGTGTGCGGGTTGCCGAATGTCACCAGCTCATTGATGAGTATCTTTCCACGCAAGAGGCGGTTTAGGCTGTGGCTAATTATTGGTGTGTTATTCCTGCTGCGGGCATCGGCTCACGCATGCAGAGCGCGGTGCCAAAGCAATACTTGAGTATTCATGAGCAGACTGTCATTGAACACACACTGGCTCCTTTTTTGGCTTCTGATCTGATTGGCGGCATCGTGGTAGCCACCGCTGGTGATGACAAGACGTGGCCACAGATTGAACGTAAGCTACTTACAGCTGGGGCAACTAAGTTAATTTCAGTCTCCGGCGGAGAGACTCGCGCAAACAGCGTGTTGAATGGTTTGTCTGCATTGCGATCGCGTGTCTCTGACGAAGATTGGGTCTTGGTCCACGATGCCGCGCGCCCCTGTTTTCGTGCCGAAGATTTGCGGGAGCTGATCACACAGGTCGCTGATCACTCGGTTGGAGGGATTGTTGCGATTCGAGCAAAAGACACTTTAAAGCAGGCTCAAGACGAGACTAATCAAATTGCCACCACGATTGATCGATCGACCGTTTGGCAAGCGCAAACACCACAGATGTTTCGCTTTGGCGTGTTATATCAAAGCCTACAAGCCGCGGTGGCGGCGAACGTTGCGGTAACCGATGAATCTTCAGCTGTGGAATGGGCCGGGCACGCGCCACTGTTGGTCGAAGGTGATGCGCGGAACCTTAAGGTCACGACACCGGAAGATTTAGCCCTGGCTAGGTTTTGGTTGACCGATCCTGATGTAAACAAATAAATGATGTATTTGGGGCAAGTGTGATGAGAATCGGACATGGGTATGACGTTCACCGGTTGGTGGAAGGTCGGAAGTTAATTCTGGGTGGTGTTGATGTGCCGCATACGATGGGCTTACTCGGCCACTCCGATGCAGATGTCTTGCTGCATGCGATTTGCGACGCCATTCTTGGTGCATTAGGGTTAGGAGACATCGGTCAACATTTTCCAGACACCGATGCTACCTATGCCGGAGCAGACAGTCGTGAGCTACTGCGCCACGTGGTGACCTTGATGCATCAACATGGGGCGCATATTGGAAATTTGGATGCGACAATCGTCGCACAAGCACCAAAGTTGTCGCCCTTTCTTGGTACAATGCGCGACAACGTTGCCAGTGACCTGGAGACCGATTTAAATCGGGTCAATATTAAGGCCACCACCACTGAAAAGCTTGGCTTTGCCGGGCGGCAGGAAGGTATTGAGGCGCATGCTGTTGTGTTATTGACGTTCAGTTAATCCAATATTGAACGTTCCGCTGTTGTAAATGAGTTCGTTGAAAATGACAGAGATCAATTTAGAAAATCGCAAAAATCGTAAGTTAACCCAAGAAAAAGCGCTGCAGGTTAACCTGAATAGCGAGATATACGGCACCATCGTTGAGATTGGTGCTGGCCAGGAGACGGCGCGCCAATTTTTTAGCGCCGGTGCGGCGGCGGGTACCGTGGCAAAAACCATGTCGGCTTACGATATGCAGGTCAGTGATGACGTGTATGGAAAGGCGGGTCGCTATGTCAGTCGCGAACGCTGCGAGCAAATGATGCAGCACGAGTATGATTTGCTGGTGCGACGTCTAGATGAATCGCGCGGGGCTGAGAGCAGCTTTTTTGCCTATGCGGCGACTGTTACTGCACGCAGTTACAGTCAACGCAATGAGTGTCACGGCTGGATTGGCGTGCGTCGTCAATTAACTCCGAACGCAGAACCCAGTGAAATCATTTTGCACGTCCGAATGCTGGACGACACCAATCGCGAGCAGTCTGAAGCACTCGGGATTCTGGGTGTGAATTTGGTACACGGCGCGTATTACCATGCCGACAACCCAAAGCAAATTATCGATAACCTGCAAGACGGCATGGGGCATGATAAACGCATAGAAATCGACCTGATTCACTTTTCAGGGCCGGACTTTGCACAGGTCGAAAACCGCTTGATGAATTTGCATTTGATCCACAGCTGGTCTTGTCGTGCGGTGATGTTTGAACCGAATGGCGAGTCTATTGTGCCCGCCTCTGCGTTGCGTAAAAAAGACACCGTGGTGATTCGCGGGTCGTTCAAGCCGCCAACGAAAGTGCATATGGACATGAAAGACGTGGCCATGAAAGCCTTCGCCCAGGAAGAGGGCGTCGAAGAAGATAAGATTATCGTGGTGGCTGAAATCACCATGAATGAATTGTCGGGGCAAGGCGAAGACGCCGACTCCGATTTTCTGGCGCGCGTGGACTTATTAAACGAACTCGGTTTCTCGGTGCTGATTTCCGACTACCTACGTTTCTTCCGACTTCGGTCCTGGATTCGCCGCTACACCAAGAACCGCATCGGCATCGTGTTAAGCGTGCTCGACTTTGATTACTTATTTGCTGAAGAGTATTACGAGGGACTCGAGGGCGGTATTCTTGAAGCGTTTGGTAAACTGTTTTCAGACAACACCAATGTGTATGTGTATCCGAGTATCCGTGATGGCAAACTCATTACACTCGAGAGCGTAGACGTTGGCGATGACCTGAGTTACTTGCTCAAACATTTGATCCACAATCGCGCTATGGTGTCCGCGGATATTCGTGATGTGGCTAACCTGCAAATCTCCGCACGTGAGGTAATCAAGCAGATTCCGCAGGGCCGAGGTGATTGGGAGAAATGCGTGCCTGATATCGTGGCCAAGCGGATTATTGAGCGACAATTATTCGGTTACAGCGACGCTAAAAAATAGTTATGCGTGCTCCGATTCTGTACTCGTTTCGGCGTTGTCCGTATGCGATTCGAGCCAGAATGGCATTGCATCACGCGAGACTCCAGTGTGAGTTGCGTGAAGTAGTATTGAAAGCTAAACCGAGCGCATTACTCGAAGCCTCGCCCAAAGGCACCGTGCCAGTGCTTGATTTGGGCGATTCGGTGCTTGATGAAAGTCTCGATATTATGCGGTACGCGCTGACGCATTCGAACAGTGCGTGGTCTGCGGATGAACTCGCGCACCCGTTGGTGGCACGCAACGACGACGAGTTCAAACCTTATCTGGATCGGTACAAATATTTTGATCGATATCCAGAGGCAGATCAGCAATGCTATTTCGATCAAACTTTGCCGTTTCTGGAAGCCTTGAACGACGCTATGAGTGCGTCTTCCGAAGGCGGGTTCTTTCTCGTGACTTCGGTGGTGTCGGCATTGGATGCAGCGATTTTTCCTTTCGTGCGTCAGTTTGCCTTTGTCGATAAAGCACGATTTGATGCCTTACCCCTGCCCGCATTGAAATCGTGGTTTGAGCATATTATTGTGAGGCCTGAGTTTCTGGATGTTATGCAGAAATATCCAGCTTGGGAACCAGGTCAGGCCGTGACCTTGTTTGCCTCAGATTGAGCGGCTTTTTTGCGTGAGCATACATTAATGCTTACGGTTTTGATTGAAATCGCAGGGCAGCACAGTTACCAAAAACTCAGTTTCTAGCGTAGACTATCGCTACCACCCTTCACCGAGAATGTGTATGCCAGAGTTTCAAATCCAACATCAACCAGAGCAAAACCTATTTTTTGTCCCTTTAGATGACGGCCAAAGCGCGTTCATCAAATATCGTCATTCAGACGATCGTTCCGCTTCTTCTGAGGTGGACTTTTGGAGCACCTTTGTGCCCGACAGTTATCGTGGCCAGGGCTTGGCGGCACAGCTCGTGGACCATGCCTTTGCCTGGGCAGAGGAGAATGGCTACCACATTCGAACATCTTGTTGGTACGCAGCCAAACGCATGCAGGCTCGCCAGCAGGCATAGATGACCGCACTTGCCGCTAGGGTGGCGGCTTCCCCTTACCTGAGCCGCCTAGAGACGCGTTGCGGGTTATCGACGCCGGCAAACGCATCAGCTTTGGATGCCGCGCAACAAGCGGCATTCGAATTTTTACGCGCGCCGATCGGTGATGATCTGGATGCCGCTGAGCCAGCATTGGTTCGTCAAAAATCCGAATTCAGTTGGTTGTGGGCAAACGCAGAACTTGCTGGCTGGCAAACACCCGAGGAGCGCGGTCGACGTTGGACTGAGTTTGCCGAACTCAGTATCGATTACGCGCTGCGGCTTGCCTGGTTGCGGGTTGCTAATAAACATAAACAGGTGCAAGAAGTTGCCGTACAGACCAACGGCCGCGTTCCGGGTTTGTTTATCCTCGGAATGGGTAAGCTCGGCGGATACGATTTAAATTTTTCCAGCGATGTCGACTTGGTTGGTTATTTCGATCCCGACGTGGTTCCTGTGCCCGAGATGCTCGGTAAGAGCTATGTGTGTCATCGGGTATTGCAGGAACTCACCCGAATTCTGACTCAGGGCGAGACGCAGGACTTTGTGTGGCGTGTCGATTGGCGATTACGTCCGAATGCGTCGGCGACCACCTTGGCAATGTCGACGGTTGCCGCAGAGGAGTACTACTTTTATCGCGCGTCCCCATGGCACCGCTTGGCCATGATGAAAGCGCGTGTGGTTGCCGGTGATTTCGAGATTGGGTCACAATTCCTCACTGAAATGACACCGTTTATATGGCGGCAGAATTTAGATTATCGGGCATTGGATGAGCTGGCCGAGATCAAGCAGCGGATTAATTTGGAGCATCCTGCACTGCGGACGCAACGGCAATGGCGTGAACCGATCGTCGATGAGATCGCTGGGTTTAACGTCAAGTTGGGTACTGGTGGGATCCGCGAGATTGAATTTAAGGTCAATGCCTTACAGTTGATTTGGGGCGGGCGTCGGCGCGAGCTGCGGGTTACCAATACGGTGCAGGCCTTACGTGCCCTGGCTCGGTTTGACCAAATTCCGCAGAACGATGCCGAGGCGCTGGTTAACGGCTACCAAACACTGCGTCGGATCGAAAATGCGATTCAATTATTGGGTAATCAGCAAACACACTTAATTCCAGCAGACGAAATGCGTCAACAGCAGCTGCTAACACTGCTTGGAATCGACGCGTGGTCAACCTTGGTTGCAGAGTTAAATGCGGTCAGGCAAGAAGTCAGTCGCCATTTTACTGAGCTGTTTACCGATCGGGCCGCCGAAAATGACGAACCCATCGTGTGGCCAGATGGGCTGTCCGCGCAAGCCGATGGTATCGTTGAAGCTTGGGAGAGCGGCTATCATCTTTACGGTGTGTCCAACCAAGTGAGGCATCGCTTGGTGCCGTTAACGCGCGGTATCGCCAATTATCTGGCGGAACAGAACAGTCACAACGGCCAGGACCCAAGCGAGACCGTGGTGCGCCTGCACGATTTCTTCCGCGCGTTGCCCAGTGGCGAACAGTACTTTCGCTTACTGGCTGAGTCGCCAGCACTGTTGCGCAGTATTGTGCCGCCGTTGCTGTATTCGCCGGCTATGACCTCCTTGCTGAAACAATCGCCCCACATTATCGATTGCTACGTGCAAGGTGACTGGCGCTACCCGGCGCCGTTCGAAAGCGACTACGTATTACAGGCCGAAAACTATGAAGGTCAGCTCGAGCGCATGCGGCGTTTTGTGAACGAGCATTTGTACCAACTCTATTTGCGTTTCTTACAAGGTGAGATCACGGTTCCCGAGTTTCAGACCGCACTGACTCAGCTGGCGGAACACTCCATTCAATTAGCAATGGAAGCGGTGCGAGTGAATATGGGCTTGACTGCGGTGCCGGTCGCGGTGATTGGGATGGGGAAAATGGGCATGCGTCGGATGTCACCCATGTCAGATCTGGATCTAATATTTGTGTTCGATCAGCAAGCGGCAAGCCTTGATTTGGCATCGCGATTTGTGAGTCGATTACAAACCGCTATCTCAACGCCAATGCGCGAGGGAATTTTGTATGAGCTGGATACTCGGCTTCGCCCCTCCGGTAAATCTGGCGCGCCGACCGTAAGTATTGATAGCTACGCCACGCACCATATGGAACGTGCGCACACCTGGGAGCATATCGCGTTGGTGCCGAGTCGAGTGGTATTGGGATCGTCGGAAGTGAGCGCACGCATTAATCAACTCAAAGCAGACGTGTTAACACGACCTCGAGACGAAGCCCAGTTCCTGCATGATGCGCTGAAAATGTGGGCCCGCATCAGCGAGCACCGGATTGACGATACAGCACTCCACGACATGAACAGTAAGCTGCGCGTCGGCGGTCTCATGCAGGCAGAGTACTTGGCTTCCTGTCTTGTGCTCAAAAACGGCAGTCAGTTGAACCCGTCTGCAATGGAATTTGATGTCCTGCTCGCCAATGCGCTCAAAGACTCGGGTTTGGAGGAACTGCCAGAGGTAATCCAATTCTGGCGCATTCAGCAACTATGGGAGCGACTGTTAGGCAAAACTGACCAGTCCCTAAGCAGTCTACGCGACCAGTACTTTGGGCGTATGTTAGAGCAACTCACCTTGGGGTCAATGGACGAATTGCTCGCCTATAAAAAACACTGCATCGACCTGGTCGAGAACGGTCTCAACGAGCTTTTCACCGGCCTCGATCAAGATCCCAGTGCAATTGAAGCATGGCAGGAGCATCGGGTTAGTTGGTGCTAGCTCGGTACTCTGTAAAGTAAATACACAAGAAGATAAGGAGGCTATGGCCTTTTAGCTTAAAGGCAATGGTTTGCGTCAGATAATTAACGACTTAAGGAAAGCCATGAAATATCTGCTTACTATGTTTGTCTATCTGTTTGCAGTGGGATGTTCCAACGCTTTCCCCTCTAAGCATGATGCTGAAGTTTTATACTGGCATGAGGTCAAGGATGGCCAGCATTATTACTATTACGATGTTGTCAACAACTCGAGCACATCAAACATCGTGCACGTTAGCGTGGGTTATAAATACGATGACAACTACGGAGAACCGCAACTCTTCGCTCCAGCGAAGGATAGGACTCACATCCCTCTAGAATTTATCTCACCGGAAGGCTGGAACGGGAAAATTGAATACGTAGAGGAGTCGTTGAATTATTCGCTTGGATGGCGAACGTCGGCTGGCGCTAAATTCAACATTCCTCCAAATAGTTCAAGTTACCAATTTGGTGTCGTTTTAGATAATGAAAGAAACGATCATATAACGAGCTATTTCACAATCATTTTTAGCGATAGCACTGTGACGACGAAGCAGATGGGAACAGAAAGCGGCCCTCCGAAGAGCACGACGCTTGCGCCCATCTACGACCTATTGCTGTCGAAGGGGCTCAAACCGATGAGTACGGAAATCGAGAGGGTACAGTAGGTCTATCCTATCAAGGGTAAAACCTATATTGGATCGTTTGCTCGCACTTCGACACATTCGAGTGAGGTTAGCGCCCCGCGCTCACTAACTGGGTGGAGTTGTCTCCACAATCAATCCCCGCAACCAAGATAATGCTGCGTCCTGTTCGGTGGTTTCGTGCCAGTAAAGTTGCGTCACGAGTTTGGGGATCGGGTAGGGCACGTATTGAAGCACTAGGTCTGCGTCTAATAGGTGTTGGGCCATGGCGCGTGTGGTGGTCAGGAGTTGGTCTGAGGTTTTGAGGATGGTGGCGGCTGCGAAGTAGTTCTGGCAGCGGATGGTGCTGCGACGATGAAGCCCTTTGCGTTGGAAGTAGCTGTCTTCGCCGGTCATGCCGGTGGGGCGATTGGACACGCTGATGTGGTTGGCCTCGAGATACGCGGCGCGCGTGAGTTGGTTGCGCAACGGGTGATTGGCCCGCATCACGACGCAGAATTCACTGGTCCATAAGGTGTGGTGACAGATCGGTGGTTTGACTTGCACTGCGGCGTCCAGCGCGACATCGATATGCCCAGCACTGAGTTCTTTGGCAAGATTATTCCGATCAATTTTGACGCAGGCTAAACTGGCTTTGGGTGCAGACTTGGCAAACAGTGCTGACAGCGCGGGCAGTACAGCGGGCTCCATGGCGTCGTGCATCCCAATGCGAAAGGTTTGTTCGGTGGTGTTGGGGTCAAACTCGCCCCATTGTTGCAACATGTGGTGCAGTCGTTTGAGCGTGTCAATGATCGCTGGCGCCATGCGCTGACAAGCCGGCGTGGGCACCATCTTCTGTTGTGCACGGATAAACAGCGGGTCATCCAGAACATCACGCAAACGACGAATCGCATGACTCACGGCAGACGGCGTAATATTCAGCTGGTCCGCAGCTCGGGTCATATTTTGCTCAAGGTAAAGCTGTTCGAATACGCGCAGTAAATTGAGGTCGAGCTGTTGAATGCGTTTCAGGTTGGGCATATTAAGACGTGGATTTAGTCTGAATTGTATTCATAATACACTGTTTTATATTTCATCTTGTTCATTTTAATTTGGCGTATGCTTGATGCATAAACCAAGTTTGAGGAACGCCAATATGCACTTTGAGCACAGCCAGAAGGCCCAAGATTACATCGCCCGAGTTAAAGAATTTATGCGCGACCGAGTTGCGCCTTTCGAGAGCCAGATTTATCAGGATATGCATGAAATGAATCCGGACGGCAATTGGCGTAACTGGAAGCTGCACCCGAAAGTTGAAGCTTTGAAGGTTGAAGCGCGTGAAGCGGGATTGTCGAATTTGTTTTTGCCGGATGCCGAACTGGCTCACGGTTTGACCACGCTTGAGTACGCGCCGTTAGCAGAAGAGATGGGCAAAATGCTATTTGCGCCAGAGATTTTCAATTGCAATGCGCCAGATACTGGGAATATGGAAGTGTTGTATCACTTCGGTTCCGAACAGCAAAAAGAAACCTGGTTGAAGCCGCTATTGGCCGGGGAGATTCGTTCGGTATTTGGTATGACCGAGCCTGATGTTGCCTCGTCGGATGCCACCAATATGCAGGCGACCATCGAGGAAGATGGCGACGAGATCGTCGTTAATGGCAAAAAGTGGTGGAGTACCGGCTTGGGTCATCCGAATGCCAAGTTCACCATTTTTATGGGCTTGTCTAATCCAGAAAACGATCGCCATAATCGCCATGCTATGGTGATTGTGCCTTTGGATAGCGAAGGGCTGGAGATCAAGCGTATGCTGACAGCCTATGGTGATTACGATGCGCCGTATGGCCATGGTGAAATGCATCTGACCAATGTGCGCGTGCCAAAAGAGAATTTGATCATGGGCATGGGCAAAGGCTTTGCGATTGCGCAAGGTCGTCTTGGACCGGGGCGGATTCACCACTGTATGCGAACCATTGGATTGGCTGAAAAAGCACTGGAGCTGGCGATTGAGCGCGGCTTGAGTCGTGAAGCCTTCGGCAAGCCGATTCTGCAATTAGGTGGTAACGGCGAGCGGATCGCGCAAGCACGCATTGCGATTGATCAGGCGCGCTTGTTGACCTTAAATGCGGCTTGGAAAATTGATACAGTTGGTGTCAAACATGCAATGACTGAGATTTCGGCGATCAAGGTCGCGGTACCGCGCATGGCTGAAGAAGTCGTTAACATGGCAGTGCAATTACACGGTGGCGCCGGCATGTGTGGCGACTTTCCATTGGCACATTTTGCGGCTGGTGTACGGGCGTTGCGCCTTGCCGATGGCCCGGATGAGGTCCACATGGGTATGGTCACGCGTCTAGAGCTTAAGAAACATATGAATCGAGTATGAAAAAAGTAGTCATTACGGGTGCGGGCTCCGGTCTGGGGCGCGCACTCGCTTTGCGTTACAGTGCCGACGGTGCTGAAATCTGCGTTGCGGATCTTAACGAGCAGGGTGGTAAAGAAACGGTTGAGAAAATCACGCAACTCGGCGGGAGTGCGTTCTTTCTGACCTGCGATATCACCAAGCAATGGGATGTCGATAAGTTGGCTGCGTCACTCTCAGAGCGTTGGCAGTCAGTCGATATGCTGGTGAATAACGCAGGCGTGGCGACGGCTGGCCCGATTGAGTCAGAAAGCATGGAGCAGTGGCAATGGGTGTTGGACATTAACCTGCTGGGGCAGGTGCGTGTCACTAAAGCCTTACTACCCCTGTTGCGTAATAGTCGGGCAGCTGAGCGCGACATCATCAATATTGCGTCACAAGCGGGCATTACGCCAGCACCAGGAATGGGTAGTTACTCGGTGACCAAGGCCGCGATGGTCAGTTTTGCGGAGACAGCCTACCTCGAGCTAGCCGATGAAGGCATTCACGTGAGCGTTGTGTGTCCGTCGTTCTTCGACACTAATTTGAATGAATCCTTACGAAGTGATGATCCAGGTGCGCAGGCCAAAGTGAATAAAATGATCAAGCGCTCTGGTGTGAGTGCCGACTTGATCGCCAATCAAATTCATCGTCAGGTGAGTGCGCGTAAATTTATGGTCATTACGCACAAAGCGGGGCGTAGTGCGTATCGACTCAAACGGTTTTTGCCCATCGAGCGCTACCTTGCTATGGTCAAAAAACGCACTAAACATTTTATTAAGAAATCGTGACCAGAGACGCATCCAAAAGCCTGGACCGAGCTGGCAAGGTTCGGCCCGGTGAAGAGCTAGATCTGAGCCAATTAGATCCGTGGATCAAGTCCCAGATCGCCGGCTTGAGCGGCACACCAACCGTGACACAGTATTCCGGTGGTGCGTCTAACTGGACCTATTGTTTAAGCTACCCGGAACGGGAGCTCATCGTGCGTCGAGCGCCCGCGGGCACCAAGGCCAAGGGTGCGCACGATATGGGGCGCGAATACCGCTTACAAGCCTTATTAAAGCCGGTATACCCCTATGTGCCCGCCATGCTGGCTTACTCAGATGATACCAGCATTATCGGTTCTGAGTTTTACGTAATGGAAAAGCTGGTGGGGCTGATTCCACGCACTAATATGCCACGTGGCTTGAGTATGAGTGCGGCGCAGAATCGTGCTTTGTGTTTGAATGCGATCGACAGTTTAATTGAGCTCCATGCGGTGGATTACACTCAAGCCGGACTGGCGGATTTCGCCAAGGGCGAGGGGTACGCAAAACGCCAAATTGAAGGTTGGAGTCACCGTTACAGCAAAGCTAAGACCTGGAATGTGCCCGCAGCCAAGTCGGTAATGCGTTGGTTGCAGTCGAATTTGCCGCAACAAGAGACAATCTGCTTAACACATAACGATTTTCGTTTAGACAACCTCGTATTAGCCGCAGATGACCCAACGCGAGTGATCGGCGTGTTGGACTGGGAACTGGCAACCCTGGGCGACCCCTTGATGGACCTCGGCAATAGTTTGGCTTACTGGATTGAAGCCGACGATGATTTCTTCGCACAGAAGACCCGTCGTCAGCCTACGCACTTGCCTGGCATGTTGACGCGTCAGGAGCTGATCGACTACTACCTGTCGAAGACCGGCACGGACGTGACTGATTTTACTTTTTATCAAGTTTACGGCTGGTTTCGGTTAGCTGGGATTGTGCAGCAAATTTATTATCGTTATCACCACAAACAAACACAGAACCCCGCCTTCAAACACCTTTGGGTGTTTGTGCACTATTTGATTCATCGGTGTCGAAAAGCCATCAAACTTGCGGAGCAATAATGGCCAGTATTTATTTAATTCGCCACGGCCAAGCCTCATTTGGCCAAGAAAACTACGATCAGCTCTCGGAGCTTGGACAGAAGCAGGCCACGCATTTAGGGCAAGCTATTGCTCAGCGTGTGCCGAACATTGATCAAGTCGTCCTAGGTGGTATGCAGCGTCATCGCCAGACTGCAGAAAATTGCCTGGCTGGCTATGAGTTACGGTTGGCCGACAGCGGCCCAACGATTGATGCGGGCTGGAACGAATACGATCACCAGAACATTCTTGCACAGCTACGTCCGGAGTATCAAACCGCGACGGGCATGACCGAATACATTGCAGCGCAAAAGAACCCCAAGCAAGTATTTGAGCAAGACTTTAATGCCGCGATTGATCGTTGGACCAGTGGTCAATTTGATGCGGACTATGTTGAAACTTGGCAAGACTATCGCCAGCGCGTACTGACCTCCTTGCAACGGGTGGTGGATGCCTCAAAGACTGCAAAGAACCTATTCGTGTTTACTTCTGGCGGACCGATCTCTGTGGTCGCACAGCATTTACTGGGTGTGCCGGCAGAACAGATTATGCGCATGAACTGGACGCTGATGAATTGTGCTGTTACTAAACTAGTCACCACATCTGACCGCGTGTTTTTATCTACTCTGAATGAACACACGCATTTTGAGGGCGCTGACAACAAACACCTAATCACGTATACCTAGTCGAGGTGGAAGGAGAACTATGAAAAGACGAAATATTCTAATTACCGGTGCCAGTTCTGGTCTGGGTTACACCATGGCTAAATTGTACGCAGCGCAAGGCCGTAACTTGGCGCTGTGTGCTCGTCGTGTAGACAAGCTTGAGGAACTGAAAGCCGAGATCGCCGCCTCGAATCCCGACGTCAAGGTGTCAGTCAGATCGTTGGATGTGAATGACCATGACCAGGTGTTTGAGGTGTTTAAAGCCTTTGAGCAGGACTTGGGGCATATCGACCGCGTTATCGTCAATGCGGGCATGGGTAAAGGGGCGAGTCTCGGGACTGGGTACTTTCATGCCAACAAACAAACCGCGATTACTAATTTTGTTTCAGCCATCGCGCAGTGTGAAGCGGCGTTGGAAATCTTCCGTAAACAGAATCACGGGCATCTGGTCACAATCTCATCAATGAGTGCGGTGCGCGGCTTCCGACGTGCGTTGACGGTGTATGCTGCAACCAAAGCAGCGGTGACGTCACTAACCGAAGGCATTCGCATAGACTTGCTGGATACGCCGATCAAAGCTACCACGATTCATCCTGGTTTTATCCGTAGCGAAATCAATGAAAAAGTGAAGAAGGTGCCGTTTATCGTCGATACTGAGACGGGCTGTAAAGCGATTTTGAAGGCGATTGAGAAAGAGGGCGCGAACTATTATGTGCCCGTGTGGCCTTGGGCAATTATGTGCCGCTTGATGCGCTTTGCGCCACTGCGGATGTTGGCCAAGATGAGTTAAAACGGATGGGGCGCAGATTCCTTCTGCGCCCGCAATAAGTCGGATTGCAGCAAAGACTAGTCTGCGCGCAAATCCAAAATCGGCATATTTTCACCACCTACGTATTTCGGCAGGATGCCATTCCACGCTTCAATTTGCTTCAGCTGAATGTACGCAGGGCTCTGTTGCGCGGCCTGATTAATTTTCTCGATCTTGTACGCCTCAGCATCTGCCAGTAGTCGGATGCGCTGCTCTTCCAATTTTGCGGCCTCAAATTCTGCATTGGCGGTGGCGATTTTTTGTTCCTGCTCCGTGCTAAACCGTTTCAGCTCCGCCTTTTGTTTTTCGGCTTCCTGCTCACGACGCTTCTTGTCTTCCACCGCTTTTGCAATGAATGGCGGCAGAATGACATTGCGAATCAAAATGCCCTGCATTTGAATGCCGACAGGCTCGAGCTTCTGTGTTAGGGCCGACATCATGTGTTCTTGCATGCGGTTCTGCACCGACTCTGAATAAAACTCTTCAGCATTCGCCACTGTTTTACCTTGTTCACGCATCAATGAGCGGAAGTAGGGAACCACATGAATCTGAACTACGTCCTGCGCCGTACCGGTATTCTTCTTAACTTCCGGCGCTTTAGAGCCCATTAAACGGTATTGCAGTGACACATCAAAATGAGAAATCAGCTGATCCTGCGACGGCACACCCATTTTGTCGAATTTTAGAGTTTTCTGACGTACATCATATTCGTGCCACGCATACAACGGATTGACTGGAAAATGCAGGCCTTCTTCGTATACATCGCCCTGAACCTCGCCGAACAGCGTAGCAACCTTGACGTGACCTGCTGGCACTTGTTGTACGCAAAACAAAGCAACAAAGACCAGTAAGGCGGGGACAATGATGGTTTTAGCTAGTCCGCGTAGTGGACTGAGTGCGGGAATGTTACGGCCGACGAGCAGCACGATAACCGAAGCGATAACCGCCAGAATGGCGATGAACTGAAGGTTTTCAAACATAAGGACTCCTGTAGTTATTGTATTGGGGGCACACCTACCCGGGCTCGGTCACTCATTGACTCTGGGTGATGTTACATGGCCATAAAATGGGGGTTGGCCCGAGCGAATCAAAGCATATCCGAGTGGTAATTTTATGGTATTCCAATTAATAGCGCTGAATAATTCAGGCTGCACATCATCAATTTAGATGAATAAATATCGAATTCGAGCGGATAGAGTGCAATGGGTTGGTGTTGTGAATAAGCGACACTTTCACTCGGGATTGGGTACTAAGGCCAATTCCGGTTGGACTATGGTCCACTTGTTATTCACTCCCGAGACGAGTAACTTTTTATGTACGGTAATTCCAAACAATTTATGCAGGCTTGTTTACTGGAGTGGGGCAGTCATCCGACTGGGGTTCAGAGTCAGGCTATGCAGCACGAAATCACAGGATGTGTGCCATTCGTACGGTCGGGAAAATTTGACTCAAACTGGAGTAGTAGGCATGAAGGTAACCGATGAATTGACAAACCTGGTCGTAGAACTAGGCGAACTGGAAAGCTTCGAGCGCGCTGGTTCTGTAATCAGCCACGACGGTGTCTCAGTGAAGGCGTTACTCAGTTTGTTCAACGAAACCGACAATCCACGTTCGAAACAAGTGGTGCGTGAAATATTTGACGAAGCGGGTTATGGGTGGTTCTTCGAACTTGACGAAGGATGCTTTGAATCAGCCGCTGGCTTAAAAGCAATAACAACGGAAAAAGCCAGCGGCATTGACGACCACGTGGTTATCAAGGAAATTTCGGACAATGGTCCTCTGAGTGAGGAAGAGTTTCTGGATTTAATGCCAGCGAGCGCTTATTTTCACTAAGTAACGGTTCGTGATAGTGCATTAGTTTCGACTGTGTCTTTGGCACCAGTATCTGAGGCACCTTCTTGACCTGATTATCAGCAAACTATTCTGATTCCGAATCTCGTTTATTGCGCGCTACTGTCTCAGTCACTTCCGCCGAACCAGGCTTGATGCTGGGTTCAATCTGACTTACTAAATCTATTAAGTTGGTGGTCTGCGCTTGTAAGCGCTTATTTTCCTGAGATTGTTGGTAATTCCCAATCAGGCTTATCAGGGCTACTGCCGCCAGTGCGCCGATGGCAATTTGTTGCCAGTTTAGGCGCGGTGTTGCTTGAGGGGGCTGATTCTTTGACAGCGCCGCCATCGTGGCATCTACCTCACTGTTGATGTCGCCGACCGGTTGCACAGCACTGGATTTGTCCCGCGTAATTTGTTCTTTGATCTCACGAAGTTCACGCATAAACCGACCCAGCATCACCCGAGTGTTGTCCTGGATTTCTCGTCGCACATGCCC
>JAUHZM010000323.1 GCA_030426005.1 Gammaproteobacteria bacterium | reverse complement strand
GACGGCACATGCACCAAAACTTGCACACAGCAGAAGTCAAACACGTGTTAAGCGCTGCGGCACAATTGGCACACACCAGTAGTCTAAACAATGTGCCCGTGGAAACTCAACGGGTCGGTCGCCAAAACTGAAAGTCATGGACTTCGAAAAAAAGCGACGCTATCATGACTTGGCTTACATTTGTAAGCATAAACGCAAATATCCCCCCAGTTTGCATTGTTAAAAACCACAGAAATGAGGCCAATAATGAAGAACCCTACTCTTCTGACGGCGATCCTGGGGGGCGTTTTGGCGTTTAGCGCTCCAGTGATTACTGCCAATGAACTGTCTAAAGTAGACACCCTGCACCTGTTAGAGCAGGAAAAATCCATCACCAATATTTATCGCGCGTACTATCCTTCACAGGAATTAGCCCGCAAGGCGAGCATCACATTCCACAGCCAGCTACTCGAATCGAATCCAACTGGCGGGTATCTGGTGTTGCAACTCAGCACGGAAGAAATTACCCAGCTAGAAAGTTTCGGCTTCAATGTTCAACATGACTCGGGGTATATCAAGAAACGCGCACTCGAACTCGAATCAACTCGGCAGCGGATTCAATCGGCGTCGGCGTTGGGTACTGACACATCGAGCACTGGTCAAGCAGCCACAGATGTGTCGATTCAAGCCATTCCTGGCTACCCCTGTTACGAAACTGTTGAAGATACGTTTGCCGTTGCGCAGAGCCTGGTCAGCTCCTATCCGCAATTGGCAGAATGGATTGATGTTGGGAACTCCTGGGAAAAAACCGCCGGTCTTGGCGGATACGATATTTGGGTGCTAAAACTCACCAACCAATCTACCGGTGGCGACAAACCCAAATTGTTTGCTAACAGCGCGATACATGCCCGCGAATACACCACAGCGCCGCTTAATCTCGATTTCGCGCGTTGGCTACTTGAGGGCTACGGCGTCGACGCCGATGCGACCTGGATACTAAACCATCACGAAGTCCACCTAATGCTGCAAACCAACCCGGATGGACGTAAGTTTGCTGAGTCTGGTTTGTCTTGGCGTAAGAACACGAATCAGAATTTTTGCAGTCCCACCAGTAACAATCGCGGTGTGGACCTCAATCGAAACTTCACCTTCAGTTGGAACAGCACGAATGGCAACGGCTCCAGTGGCAACCAGTGCTCATTAACCTACCGAGGACCACAACCCGGCTCGGAACCAGAGATCCAGGCGATTGAAGGCTACATTCGAAGCCTCTGGCCTGATCGTCGCGGACCGAATCGCAACGACGCCGCACCGTCGGACACCAGCGGCATTCACATCGACATCCACAGTTACAGCGAACTTGTTTTGTGGCCTTGGGGCGATGTTAATCAAACTGCCCCTAATGGCGCTGCGTTACGAACGCTGGGTAGAAAATTTGCCTTTTTTAATGGCTACACACCACAGCAATCCATCGGTTTGTATCCGACCGATGGCACCAGTGACAGCGTTAGCTATGGCGAACTTGGCGTAGCGGCCTACACCTTTGAACTTGGTACCAGCTTCTTTCAAGCATGTAGCACCTACGAAAACACCATTCGCCCAGGCAACTTACCAGCCTTGATCTACGCCGCGAAAGTGGTCCGAACGCCCTACCTAACGCCGTCCGGCCCCGACAGCATCAACCTCGGGCTCAGCAATAACGCCGCCAACGGTGGCGTGTCGGCAGGCACACCAGTCACACTCACCGCCACTGCCACGGACACGCGATTCAATAACAGCAACGGCAGCGAGAGCACACAGGCCATCAATGCCGCTGAGTACTATATCGACACTGCGCCATGGGAATCAGGGGCGTCTGCAATTGCTTTAAGCGCGATTGATGGCAACTTCAATCAAACCACCGAGGGCATCACCGGCACGATCAATACCAGTGGTTTGAGTAACGGCCAACACATCGTCTACGTACGCAGTCGTGACACGTCTGGCAGCTGGGGCGCCGTGTCAGCAGTGTTTCTTAACATCACTGACACACCACCACCGAGCTGTAGCTTCGAGGACAATTTCACCACCTCAACCGGTTGGTCTAATTCCCCGAGTTCAACCTGCAGCACCGGCACATTCATTCGTGGCAATCCAAATCAGGTAACGAATGGTGGCGTCGTCACGCAAGTTGGTGGTGACGCTGGTGCAGACGGCTTCGCACTATTTACCGCCAGCAATTCATCGGCCGGCGTCAATGACGTCGACGGCGGAGTATGTATAGCCACGTCGCCCACCATCCCAGTCAGTGACGCTTCAACATTGTCGTTTGATTGGTTTCATGGCCAACGCGACACTGGCGACGACAACTCAGGCGATTACTTTCGAATCGAGGTCTCAACCAATGGCGGCAGTAGCTTCAACTCGATCGTCAACATCGGCGACAACCGCACTCAAGCACAATGGACCAATGCGACGACCAGCATTCCAGCCGGCTCGAGTGTGGTGCTCAGAATCAGTGCCAGCGACGGCCCAAGTGCCGGCGACTTAGTCGAAGGCGGCATCGACTCTGTCTCCATTTGTCCCGATTAACACGCGGCAAATGATTTTGGTCTGGTTCACGGAATGAACCAGACCAAATCTACGGTCACCACGTATCGGCTTGTCCGCGCTGCACTCAGAATTTATAAACACCGCAACAAGAGCACCCAGCCCATCATTGCTCGCTCACTTTAATCCATCATTACCGCTGCCCCAAGCCGTTATTGCGAGCGAAACGCGGCAATCTCCATACCTAAACTCAAAGGGGTCAAATATGATTCTTCGCTGCGCTCAGAATGACGAGGTTGATCACAATCGCGCCATACCTCAAGACCGGAACCCGTTATTGCCTAGCACCCCAAAACCACCATTGCCAAGACACCAATCCGTCATTGCGAGCGAAGCGTGGCAATCTCCCCCCAAAATTTCAAACAAGATTCTTCACTACGGTCAAAGGACCGAGCTAACCATAACCCCTCATACCACTAAATCCTAACCCGTCACTGCGAGCTGGGTTTTGGTACCAAAGAAATTAAACCCAGGTCGAAATCTAGCTCCCGCCTTTCAACACGACCTAGAAAGTTGACATCAAAAAATTCCACATGTAATACTATTGACAATATTACATGTAACATATAATCTACTTACATGAAGAGAAAAACATCAGCAGACTATCAGCGAGAATACCGCAAAAGGTTGCGGGAACAGGGCTTGGTAAAAAAAGAAGTCTGGATACTTCCTGAGAATGGCTCTCAATTAACCAAGATTGAGAAAACGCTTCGCCAATCTCAGCTGGATGGCAGTACAGGATTAGACATAGGAGAGCAAAAAACCATGAACAATAGCGCTGCAAA
>JAUHZM010000322.1 GCA_030426005.1 Gammaproteobacteria bacterium | reverse complement strand
TGTCCCAGGTCTCGTGAAAGCGAGTTGGTAATTAAGGAAACACAATATGAGTATGTCTGATCCGCTCGCCGATATGTTTACGCGCATTCGTAATGCGCAATCGGCGAAAAAGCGCGTTGTGAGCTTCCCAAGCTCCAAAGAGCGTCTGGCGGTGCTGAACTTGCTTAAAGAGGAAGGATACGTTGGTGAGTACAACGTATCTGACCTCGGTAACAACAAGCAAGAAGTCACCGTCGAGTTGCGTTATTTCGAAGGCAAGCCTGTCATCGAAAACATCGAACGCATTAGCCGCCCAAGCCGTCGTGTATACGCTGGCACAAAAGATCTTCCGAAAATCATCGGTGGTCTGGGCGTTGCTATGATTTCTACATCTAAAGGCTTGATGTCTGACCGCCGCGCCCGTGAACTGGGTGAGGGTGGCGAAGTCATCGGCAAGGTAAGCTAAGGAGATTTAATATGTCTAGGGTTGCTAAAGCACCCGTTGCGCTTGCCTCTGGTGTCGAAATGAAACTCGAAGACTCAGTCCTCACGGTCAAAGGGTCTAAGGGTGAGCTCAAAGCAAGCGTGCACGGTTGTGTACAGTTGACTGTCGAAGATGGCGCGGCTAACTTCCGCCCACAAGACGAATCAGTAAAAGAGCAGTGGGCACACTGTGGTACGGCTCGTGCCATTGCCGCAAACTGCGTTAAAGGTGTTACGGAAGGTTTTGAAAAGCGTCTAGAGCTACGCGGTGTTGGTTACCGTGCTGCGGCTCAAGGCCAGACCTTGAATCTCAACCTTGGTTTTTCTCATCCAGTGGCTTACGCAATTCCTGCGGGAATTACGGTCGAAACCCCAACGCCAACCGAAGTGGTTGTCAAAGGTGCCGACAAGCAAGTTGTTGGTCAAGTTGCGGCAAATATTCGCGGCTACCGTCCACCAGAGCCTTACAAAGGCAAGGGTGTGCGTTATGTCGGCGAGCATGTCGTTATGAAAGAAGCTAAGAAGAAGTAAGGCTGAAGATTATGGACAAAAGAGAAAATCGCCTGCGCCGTGCCCGTCGTGGTCGTGCGCGCATTCGTTTGGGCGATCGTCCTCGCTTGACGATCTTCCGCACCTCACGTCATATCTATGCACAGGTTTTTACTGCAGATGGTTCAGTCGTATTGGCAGCAGCCTCTACACTCGAAAAGTCTGTTCGTGATGCCATCGACGGTGCGACCGGTAACGTAGACGCTGCAAAAGCAGTCGGTACCGAAATCGCGAAGCGTTGTGCTGCGAAAGATATCAAAGAAGTGGCGTTTGACCGCGCCGGTTTCGCTTACCATGGCCGCGTGCAAGCGCTGGCTGATGCCGCTCGTGAAGCGGGTCTGGAGTTCTAAGTTATGTCACAAAGAGACGAACAGCAACAAACAGACGGCATGATCGAAAAACTGGTATCGGTCAACCGTGTGTCTAAGACCATCAAAGGTGGTCGTAAGTTTTCATTCACTGCTTTGACAGTTGTGGGTGACGGTAATGGTCGCGTTGGCTTTGGCTACGGCAAAGCTCGCGAAGTACCACAAGCCATTCAAAAGGCGATGGAACGTGCTCGCAAGAACATGGTTACTGTGCAGCTCAATGACGGTACTTTGTATCATTCATTGGTTGGACGCCATGGTGCAGCTAATGTTTACATGCAGCCAGCATCTGAAGGTACCGGCATCATCGCTGGTGGTGCGATGCGCGCTGTGTTTGAGGCAGTGGGTGTACGTAACGTTCTAGCTAAAATCAACGGCACAAACAATGGTTTGAACGTCGTTCAAGCAACAGTTAATGGCCTAGCGGGCATGCACTCTCCAGAGGCGATTGCAGCAAAGCGTGGCAAGACTGTTGAAGAAATCTTGGGGTAAGTCATGTCACAGAAAAAACTGAAAGTGACACTGGTCAAAAGCCTTGCGCGCCGTACACGTGTACAGCAAGCATGCGTCAATGGCCTAGGTCTTCGCCGCCGCGAGCAGACAGTTGAAGTTCTCGATACACCTGAGAACCGCGGCATGATCAACAAAGTCAGCTTTATGCTGAATGTAGAAGAGGCTTAATCCCATGCGTTTGAACCAATTGAGCCCTGCAGAGGGCAGCAAACAAAACGCAAAGCGCGTTGGTCGTGGCATCGGTAGCGGCTTGGGTAAGACTGGTGGCCGCGGCCACAAAGGTCAAAAGTCGCGTTCTGGTGGTTTCCACCGCAATGGCTTTGAGGGCGGTCAAATGCCTATCGCACGTCGTTTGCCGAAATTCGGTTTTACGTCGCGTGTTAGCTTGACGCACGAAGAAGTTCGCTTGAGCGAGCTTGATAAGTTTGAAGGTGATGTTGATCTGCAAGCGTTGAAAGACGCTGGTTTGATCCGCAAGAATACTTTGACTGTCAAGGTTATGGCTTCTGGCGAAATCTCTTCGAAAGTCAATGTAAAAGGTATCCGTGTATCGAAAGGCGCTCGCGCTGCGATTGAAGCAGCCGGCGGCAGTGTAGAGGAATAACAGTGGCGTCAAATGCTCCAGGTTTGAATTCATTGGCCAGTACGGCTGAGCTCCGCTCCCGTTTGGGCTTTGTTCTGCTTGCGCTCATTATTTTTAGGTTGGGTGCACACATTACCATTCCTGGGGTTGACCCACAGGCCATGGCCCTTGCGTTCGAACAGCAGCGCGGTGGCATATTGGATATGTTCAATATGTTTGGTGGTGGTGCTCTCGAGCGCATGTCCATCTTTGCACTCGGTGTTATGCCTTATATCTCTGCATCGATCGTGATTCAATTGATGTCACATGTGGTGCCAACGCTTGAGCAAATGCGTAAGGAAGGTGAGAGTGGTCGTCGCAAGATTACTCGCATCACCCGTTATGCAACTCTGGCATTGGCATCGGCTCAATCAATCGGGATTGCAACCATGTTGCAGACCCAGACGGTGGGCAGTCAGTCACTGGTTTATTACAGCGGAATTAGTTTTGTACTAACTGCCGCGGTAACGCTGGTGACAGGTGTGATGTTTTTGATGTGGCTCGGCGAGCAAATCACCGAGCGAGGCATCGGTAATGGTATTTCCATTCTGATCTTCGCCGGTATTGTTGCCGGTTTGCCACAAGCGATCGGCGGTACACTTGAATTGACTCGTACTGGCGAATTGTCAGCTGCGTTGTTGTTATTGTTGGTGTTGTTGACGTTGGCGGTGACTGCATTTGTGGTTTACGTTGAACGTGCGCAGCGCCGTATCACCATTAACTTCGCAAAGCGTCAACAGGGGCGCAAGATGATGGGTGGCCAAACCTCTCATCTGCCGCTGAAGCTAAACATGGCGGGCGTTATTCCACCTATTTTTGCTTCTGCGATTATCTTGTTCC
>JAUHZM010000321.1 GCA_030426005.1 Gammaproteobacteria bacterium | reverse complement strand
ACAAAGTTGCGCCGCCGTTTAAACAGACTGAGTTTGATATTCTGTACAACGAAGGTATTTCCAGAGAAAGTGAGTTGATCACACTGGGTGTTGAACACAATATCGTTGAGAAATCAGGTGCCTGGTATAGCTACGATGGTACGCGCATCGGTCAAGGTAAAGACAATGTGCGTGATTATCTGAAAGAGCACAAAGACACGGCCAACGAAATTGAAACTAAGATTCGTCAGGCCTTGGGTGTTGGTGGCAAGCCAAATGAAGCAGTCAAGATCGCCGATGGAGCTGATGCGGAAGACGCAGACGCCTAATTGATCGACGATCGTCAATCTTTGATCTAGGAGTTAAGTGCTGGCATTAGCTAGCCGACAAAGGGGCGGCGAATTTTAACGCCGCTTCACACTAAGCAATTAGTTTGGCGTTGAGGTGTTCGTGCTGTGATGATTTTTGTACTAGTTGGTAGTTAGTTCTTCTAATCATAATGGTGCGCGTGGAGAAAGAATGCGAATCTTAAAGCCTTCAAAACGACCAGGGAAAGGTCGCCTCAATAGCCAAACTGACTCTTTTGAACGGAATCTTGATGATGCAGGGAATGATGTATCAGTCCCGTTTTCCGAAGAGACACTGCTGTTCGAAGAATCGAAAAGCACAGTAGAATCCAGCTTCCCCTTTGACGGTAGTGATGACAGTGGTGAGGGTGTTGGTCGTGAAGGCCGGCATTCATCGTCACGTCGGCGAAGCAAAGGCACGAAGTCGTTTCGAAGAAGCAAAAAACAAGCCAGCAGCCACCATCAATCCCCGGTAATGCCTGACGATGATTCAGCCGCGACAGGGCAGATGGGATTTACCCTGTCATCAGAGGCAGAAGCTCAGCACCAATCTGGGGCTGGTTCAGCACTGTCAGCCGCGCTTGATGAGCGTAAGAAGTTATACCTAACCATTCAAACATCGGCGGTTCGATCTCTCGCAATGCGTGAACACAGCGTGCAGGAATTGCGAGAGAAGTTGATTCGCAAGTATGAGTCCGACATGGATGTGATTGAAGCGGTGTTGGATCAGCTGATCGACGATGGTTATGTTAGCGATGAACGTTTTGCCGAAGCCTACGTACGAGCCCGTCGTAACAAAGGCGTTGGCCCAGTAAAAATCAAGTCTGAATTGTATCGAAAAGGGATTTCTGATCACTTGATTGCTGACTATCTGGAACAAAGCTCAGCGGTCTGGTTGGAAGCTGCAGAACATGAATACCGTAAAAAGTTTGGTGGTACTGCAGTGACGGATTATCGAGACTGGACCAAACGTGCACGGTTTTTACAAGGTCGAGGGTTTACCATGGACCATATCCAGGTCACGGTGCCGCAATTAGACCAAGACTAACGCTGGTTTGTCGCTAGCGGTGTTATCTGCTTCAAGAGTCTAGTAAAATTGATGTCTAGGGGAAGTATCCTTATTGGTCTTGGGCTTAGCGCATACTGTGTAGCTGATGAGTCCTCTTGGATGCATGGCCTAATTCGCGGGTCGTCGTTAGAAACTTAGCGACAATGGTTTTCTTTTTCAACAGAACGGCTAAACTCGCGCTAATCTCAAATTTATTTGCTCAGCAAACCCGATTTGTCGGGTTCAAGGGCGTTGATTTATATACCTATGAAGACAGCAGAAATTCGCCGGCGGTTCCTGGATTTTTTCGCAGCACGTGACCACGCGCGTGTGCCCAGCAGTTCACTTGTGCCAGGGAATGACCCAACGCTCCTGTTCACCAACGCTGGCATGGTTCAGTTTAAAGATTTGTTTCTTGGCAATGAGCAGGCTGATTATGTTCGGGCCACGTCTTCGCAACGCTGTGTGCGGGCTGGCGGCAAGCATAACGACCTTGAGAACGTGGGTTATACGGCGCGCCATCACACTTTTTTCGAGATGTTGGGCAATTTTAGCTTTGGAGATTACTTCAAGCGTGAGGCAATCCAGTTTGCCTGGCAGTTCCTGACTGAAGAGTTGGGGCTTCCAAAAGAAAAGCTTTGGGTGACCGTATTTGAAGAGGATGATGAGGCAGCGGATATCTGGTTAAACGAGATCGGTGTGTCTGCGGACCAGTTCGCACGTATCGGTGCTAAAGACAATTTCTGGGCCATGGGTGATGTAGGTCCCTGTGGACCATGTAGCGAGATTTTTTACGATCATGGTGAGCAATTCTGGGGCGGTCCTCCAGGAACGCCAGAAGAAGACGGAGATCGCTATATTGAGATTTGGAATTTGGTCTTTATGCAGTATGACCGCGCTGCAGACGGCACCTTAACGCCGTTACCTAAGCCTTCAGTCGATACTGGAATGGGCTTGGAGCGTATTGCCGCTGTAATGCAGCACGTTAACAACAACTACGAGATCGACCTGTTCGATAACTTGATCGGTCAGATCTGCAAAGTGGTCGGCGAAGAAGATCGTAAGCATCATTCGGTGCGTGTGATCGCTGACCATATTCGATCCTGTGCATTTTTGATCGCGGACGGTGTTTTACCGTCAAACGAAGGTCGAGGTTATGTGTTGCGACGCATTATTCGACGTGCCGTACGCCACGGCTACCAGCTTGGTGGCGAGTCACCGTTCTTTTATAAACTCGTGCAAGCCTTGGCTGATGAAATGGGTGACGCGTACCCAGAGTTACGCGACAAACAAGCTGCCATTGAATCGGCACTGAAAAAAGAGGAGTTGCGCTTTGCTGAGACGCTGGATCAAGGTTTGAAGATTTTCGAGCAAAAAACCGCTGACCTGACCGGAAAAATCGTGCCCGGCGATGTGGTATTTATGCTCTACGACACCTACGGTTTCCCCGCTGATTTAACGGCGGACGTGGCGCGTGAGCGTGACCTGACGATTGATCAGGAAGGGTTTGAGGCCTTGATGGAGCAGCAGCGTGAGCGGGCACGAAAGAGTAGCCAGTTTGGCAGTCAGGCAGACATTAAAATCGACGTCGAGTCACCAACGGATTTCGTCGGGTATGATGAACTCCATGGCAACGCCAAAGTGCTGGCTGTGCAGGTAGACGGGCAAGAGATCGATGCCGCTACCGGTGAGGTCGATCTGGTTTTGGTGTTAGACGCCACGCCATTTTACGCAGAGGGCGGTGGTCAGGTTGGTGATGCCGGCACTATTCGCAATGGTGACGCAGAAATTAAGGTCACCGATTGCCGAAAAGCACCCAATGGAGCGTACCTGCATTTCGGCACACTGGTGTCCGGCAAGATTGAGCGTGGCGTGAGTGTTGAAGTGATTGTCGATTCAGAGTCTCGCTTTGCGACGCAAGCCAACCATTCAGCTACACATTTGCTGCATGCGGCACTCAAAATGGTACTTGGCGCACACGTTCAG
>JAUHZM010000320.1 GCA_030426005.1 Gammaproteobacteria bacterium | reverse complement strand
ATCGCTCATCAAGATACTCGACAATGACTCGTGAGTCGTAGAGTACCAAGTCGCGATCCACTAACATGGGTGTAGAGTTATACGGGTTGAGGTGAAGGATATCCTCTGGCAAATCTTGTGGATCAACATCTTCGATTTCCGAGGCAATATCTTTCTCGGCCAATACAATGCGTACACGGTGTGAATAAAGGTCATCAGCAACAGAAAAAAGCGTCATGATTGAACGACGCAGTGCAGATACGGTCACGTATTAATTCTCCTTAGTAAAAGGGGGCCGTAAGCCCCCTTTTTGCAAACATCGCTAGTGTAGCGATATTACTTGACGTCTCGCCAGTATTCAGCTTTCAACGCATATGCGACGATGCCGAACAAGAACAAGAAGATCAAAATGTAGACACCCACACGCTGGCGGTCTGCCTTGTAGGGCTCGCCTAAATAGTCGAGAAAGTTCACAAGGTCATAGACGAAAGAGTCATATTCCATCTTGCTGAGCTTTCCTTCAGTGACGGTTTCAAAACCGACCACATGAGTACCCGCTTCATCGTAAACCGCTTTCTTGACCCCTTCGAGTTCCCAAAGAACGTGCGGCATACCGACGCCTTTGAAAACACTGTTGTCAAAGCCAAGCGGACGAGACTCGTCTTGGTGGAACCCACGAAGGTAGTTATACAACCAATCGACGCCGCGTGAGCGCGCGATCAACGACAAGTCTGGCGGGGTAACACCGAATACTTGCTTACCGTAGTCTGGCGTCATTGACGTGCGCATCAAGCTACCGACTTTTTCGCGCTCGCCCTTTTCATTAACTCGGAAAATCAAGTTATCGACGGCCAGATCTTCAGGAATACCCAGATCAGCAGCCAGACGGTTGTAACGCATATAAGACGCACCGTGACAGCCCATGCAGTAGTTCACAAAGTTACGTGCACCGCGCTGCAAAGAGCTTTTGTTGCCATGATCAGCAGACATGCCATCATGCGGATACGTCGCACCGCCACCGGCCGCAAACGCAGTGACCGGAAGCAAGAGTGCAATTGCAAATGCTTTAATCATCTTTTTCATTTGTATGTCACCCGATCCGGTACTGGTTGTGTTTTCTCGTTGCCACTGATAAACCAAATGGCGACAAAGTATCCGAAGTAAATCAGCGTACAAATTCGAGACATGATGGTGCCGAATGTCGATGGCGCTTGGATACCGTAGTAGCCCAAGATCACAAAACTCACGACAAACAACCAAAGCCAGATTTTGAAGGCTTTAGAACGATAACGAATTGAGCGCGTTTCGTTGCGATCCAACCAAGGCAAGAAGAACAGCACTGCAATCGCACCAAACATCACGATAACGCCCGGGAATGCAGAACCAAACATCGGTGGGGTCGCACGCAACATCGCGTAGAACGGCGTGAAGTACCAAACTGGCGCAATGTGCTCAGGCGTCTTCAATGGATCAGCCGGGACAAAGTTCGCATGCTCGAGGAAATAGCCTCCCATTTCCGGTGCGAAACTCACCACAGCAAAGAACACAGCCAAGAACACCACAACACCGAACGTATCTTTCACGGTGTAGTAAGGGTGGAACTCAATGCCGTCAAGCGGAATGCCGTTTGCGTCTTTGTGCTTTTTGATGTCAACGCCATCAGGGTTGTTAGAACCGACGTGATGCAATGCAACCAAGTGGAAAACCACCAGACCGATCAACACCAAAGGCAGTGCGATGACATGGAAGGCGAAGAAGCGGTTGAGTGTCGCGTCAGAGATAACGTAGTCACCACGGACCCAAACAGACAGCGCCTCACCTACAAATGGAATGGTGTTAAACAAGTTAACAATAACCTGTGCACCCCAGAATGACATTTGACCCCATGGCAACAAGTAACCCATAAAGGCTTCTGCCATCAAACACAGATAGATCAACATACCGAAGATCCAAATGAGTTCACGAGGCTTCTTGTAAGAGCCATACATCAATCCGCGCAGCATATGCAGATACACAACCACAAAGAACGCCGAGGCGCCGGTCGAGTGCATATAGCGGACAAACCAGCCCCAGTCGACTTCGCGCATGATGTATTCAACCGAGGCAAAAGCACCGGGAATACCATTTACGTTGTGGAAACCGTCTGGCTTGTAGTTCATGGTCAATACAATGCCGGTCACGATTTGCATGACCAACACAACTGACGACAAGATGCCGAAGTAGTACCAGAAGTTGAAGTTCTTTGGCGCGTAGTAACGCGTCACGTGGTACTCAAGCGTCTCGGTAAGCGGGAAGCGATCGTTGATCCAACCCATAATTCCGTTTTGCTGACTCATTATGCCACCTCCGGATCTTCGCCAATCACAACGACCGTGTCACTCGCATAACGGTGCGGTGGAACAACCAAGTTGGTCGGTGCAGGGACGCCAGCGTATACGCGGCCGGCGATGTCAAATTTTGAACCATGGCAAGGACAGAAGAAACCACCTTTCCAATCCGCACCCAAATCGTCTGGCGCAAGTTCAGGACGGAAGGTTGGAGAACATCCCAAATGCGTACATACGCCAACCAGTACCATGTACTCGTCTTTCACCGCCCGCGTCGCGTTTTGCGCGTATGCAGGCTGTTGCGCCATGTCAGAGTTAGGATCCGCAAGGATGCCGTCAAGCGAGGGCAAGTCGGCAAGCGACTGCTCAGTGCGACGAACAATCCATACAGGCTTGCCGCGCCACTCGACGGTGACTTTCTGGCCGGGTTCCAGCTTGGAAATATCGACCTCTACAGGTGCACCGGCAGCACGCGCACGCGCACTCGGTGCCATCGTACTGGCAAACGGAACGACGAGACCCACCACGCCGACACCGCCCACCACGATTGCGGTATTCGTCAAAAATCGACGTCGATTCACATCGAGCGCCGATTGATCAATCGAACCGCGTTGATTTAGATCACTCATGGGATCTCCAAAAACAACAAAAAATTGGGAGCAAAAATATCTCTAAAGTATAGCACGTTCAAAACTGGCTTTGGGATACGACTGAGATGGAATTTTCAGACCGAGGCACACAAGTTGACGACTTAATCCAAGCGTCGACATCATTAGACTGGGTTGAAATCTTCCACGTATTGGGTGCGGATATCAAATTGCTCCGCCAAATGCTCGCCCAGCGCCTGCACGCCAAAGCGCTCAGTGGCATGATGGCCAGCGGCAAAATACTGAACACCAAGCTCACGCGCCATGTGCGTGGTTCGTTCGGAAATTTCACCCGACACAAAGGCATCCACCCCCAACTCAGCAGCCTGAGAAATGTAATCCTGCGCCCCACCGGTACACCAAGCGACACGGCGAATCGGGCCCACCGGACCGACATGCAAGGGCTCTCGATCAAGCGCATG
>JAUHZM010000319.1 GCA_030426005.1 Gammaproteobacteria bacterium | reverse complement strand
ATTGGGGATATCCTTTCCAGGAATCACAAACGTTTTGCCACACCCTGCGAACATGTGTCACTAATTACCTCTACATTTAAATAATTAACCCGTTAATTTTTCGAAAATATACCCTGACGGACTTTTTGTGTAAGCCACTCCTTTCATGGTTTGTAGGAGTAATTCTTTGTTTATTTCGATCTCTTTTTTCGGGATTAAATATGTCTCTAAGTCTTGATCAGATATGCGATATACTTCATCCTTGACTCTATTATACACACCAACAAGTTTATATTCTGAATCTATTGAGGCCATGGTAGCATCGCCATGAGAATTATTGCAGACTAACAAGCCACCAGGCTTTAAATAGGGTTTCACCGCCTGACCCACAAAACCAGCATATTGAGAAATTATAAGGTCAAAATCGTTTTTAAGCTCGTTGAAAGGTTTGCGATAATCCTGCTGATAGAACTTAACCAATGGCTCTTGAAGATATTCTCTGTGTTTTAAGAGGTAAGCCATCGTTGTTTCCTCTTCAAAAAATCGATAGGTATTTCTGAATGAATCGGCGTATACAACATGAGAAAAAACTAAAGACGGCGTTATATGGACGTGTGAACCAGGATAAAAAACCTTCTTAATTTCATACTTCTTTTTAAGTGCTCGAAAGAGACCAATTGACGTATACTCTTTATCAACGTGGTACTTTTTATATAATTTAGGTATTTCCATAGGTGCATGTTAACGTACTCTGTGTTACTGTAATCCAACGGCTAATCGGTAAGTAAAATTACGTTTTTTCGCCATATCTAAATCTTTCTGTTTCATGTTTTTACTAGCTCAACCACGCAATGGTGGCGAACACTGCGCTGCTTACGCAGCACGCTTAATATGGATTGGTGCCAGTGGCTCGGTCTGCACTACCACCAGCATGTCATCGCGAAATAATTCGAGTAAGGCGATAAAAGTCACCACCACACCTAAGCGGCCTTCTGCGTGCGTGAACAACTCTTCAAAACGCAAATAGTCCTGATTCTGCAAGCGACTCAAAATACTTGTCATGCGTTCGCGCATCGACAGCATATCGCGGGAAACTTTCATGTGCTGATTCGCATCCGCACGTTCAACCACAGACTGATACGCCTTGACCAGCTGTTCGAGGCTGACCTCGGCTTTAATTTCCGGCGGATTCGGGTCATCGAACACCGCTTGAGATGCGAAAATATCACGTTCCAGCCGCGGTCGATCATCCAACTCGTTGGCGGCCTGACTGAAGCGTTCGTATTCCTGCAAGCGACGAACCAGCGCAGCCATTGGATCTTCTTCGTCCTCTTCTTCTGCTTTAGGGCGCGGTAATAACATCCGCGACTTAATCTCTCCGAGTAATGCCGCCATCACCAGATACTCTGCCGCCAAGTCGAGATTAGCTGCGCGCATGATCTCAACATAGGTCATGTATTGACGGGTAATGTCGGCGACTGGAATGTTTAAGATATCCAGATTTTGCTTACGGATGAGGTACAACAGTAAGTCCAGTGGGCCTTCAAAACTCTCCAACACCACTTCCAGGGCATCCGGTGGAATAAACAGATCCTGCGGCCATTCCCGCATCACCTCCCCCATCACCACGGCCCGCATACTCTCGGTATACAGACGCTCCTGCTCTTTCTCAGCCTGCGGCGATGCGTTGTCCGGCACGACCTCCGCACTCGACTGTGATTCAGCCGGGTTTTGGTCTGGATTTTGCGGATCTTGGTTCGTCATCAGTTTGTCTTAGCACCTTGCGCAGTGTTTAGCGTCTTAGTAATAATCTAAGTTCATCGTGGAACGCACTTGTTCCATGGTTTCATCAGCAGTTTCACGCGCTTTCTCACACCCGTCAGCGATGATATTGCGCACCAGAGTTGGGTCTTCGATGTACGGTTGTGCTCGCTCAGCAATCTCAGCTTGCTCTTTTAACAGAGATTCAATTAACGGCTGTTTACAATCAACACAACCGATACTGGCTGAGCGACAACCTTCGTTGACCCAATCACGTGTGCTTTCGTCCGAATACACATGATGAAACTGCCAGACCGGACACTTATTCGGGTCACCCGGGTCATTACGACGTACGCGTGCTGGGTCGGTTGGCATAGCGCGCACCTCTTTCTCGACACGCTCAGGATCGTCACGTAACGCAATAGTGTTGCGATACGATTTGGACATCTTTTCTCCATCCAAACCGGGGAGTTTGGAGGTTTCGGTCAATAAGGATTCCGGCTCGGTCAAAATGGTACGACCGCCGCCTTCCAGGTAACCGTAAAGCCGTTCGAGTTCCGCATTGGTTATATTCTGGTTACTGGCGAGTAGAGCCTGCGCCTTTTCAAGTGCTTCGTGGTCACCACGCTCGGTGTACGCATTCTTCAGGTTCCGATACAACTTAGCACCACGTTTACCCAGTTTGCGAATTGCTTCTTCGGCTTTTTCTTCAAACCCAGCTTCACGGCCATACAGGTAGTTGTAACGACGCGCTATTTCACGCGTCAGCTCGATGTGTGGCACCTGGTCTTCACCAACCGGCACTTGCGCGGCGTGATACAACAAGATATCCGCTGCTTGCAATACCGGGTATCCCAAAAAGCCATGCGTTGACAGATCACGTTCACTCAGTTTTGCCTGTTGGTCTTTGTAAGACGGCACACGCTCCAACCAACCCAGCGGTGTAATCATCGACAACAACAGGTTCAATTCGGCATGTTCGGGCACGCGCGACTGAATGAACAATGTCGCTCGACTCGGATCAACTCCAACCGCCAACCAGTCAATCACCATTTCCCAAACATTGTCGTTGATTGTTTCGGAATCTTCTTCGTAATGCGTCGTCAGCGCGTGCCAATCCGCCACAAAAAAGTAACAGTCGTACTCGTGTTGCAGCTGCAACCAATTTTTTAATACGCCATGGTAATGGCCTAAGTGCAGTCGACCTGTAGGTCGCATGCCAGAAACAACGCGATTAGATTGTCCAGACTTGGAGATCATGAGTTTTGGGATTCAATTTACAAAATGTGAGTTTACCGTTTAGGGCTTGGCAAGACTAGCACCAGCACCATGCAAAGGTGCTATTCGATGAGAAAAGCGACGTCACCGGCACCCTGACGCACGATCTGCAGACGATCATCGTGCCAGTCGATCACTGTCGACGGTTCAATCACGCCAATGCCGCCGTCAATCACCAGATCGACGTCATGCTCTAGCTTGGCGCGAATTTTTTCCGGATCAGCCATCGCCATTTGTTGTCCGGGTAGAATCAGGCTGGAACTCATAATCGGCTCACCGAGCTCTGCCAACAGCGCTCGCACAATCGCATTATCTGGAATCCGAATGCCGATAGTCCGGCGTTTTGGGTGCACTAAGC
>JAUHZM010000318.1 GCA_030426005.1 Gammaproteobacteria bacterium | reverse complement strand
CGCTCCTCGAACACCCGAACCGTCGGATTAGTAAAGCGTGAATAGATATTCCCTGGTTCCTCATACGAGAAACGAGCAGCGCATTGCGCAGCAGAGTCGAACACGAAACTCGATGTGGTATAAATCGGCTCGCTATGCTCACCTTCTGAACCGCGCAGCTGACCAACTCTGACGGCCTGCGTTGCGGGTCGATAATCTTTCAGCGCCTTTTTTGTCATCGTCGTTTAATTTGAGACCTGGCTTACGTCACGCAACTCAGAGGTAACGGCCGCATTCTTGGACTTCTTCGCATCGTCGCTGCGCAGTCGCTCTAAACGCTTAAAGTACGCATCATCGACATCACCAGTGACATAACGCTTGCTAAAACACGAGGTATCAAATTCGGTAATCTGCGGATTACCTTCCGAGGCCGAATCGATCAAATCCTGTAGATCTTGGTAGAACAATCGATCCGCGCCGATCTGTTCCTGCACTTGTTCTACTGTTCGGTTGTTCGCGATTAGTTCCGACGCTGCCGGCATATCGATGCCATACACATTTGGATAGCGCACTGGTGGCGCAGCCGACGCAAAATAGACCTTCTTAGCGCCCGCTTCACGTGCCATTTGCACGATCTGCTTAGAAGTGGTGCCACGCACGATGGAGTCATCCACCAACATCACATTTTTGTCGCGAAATTCAAGCTCAATCGCGTTGAGCTTTTGGCGCACCGATTTTTTTCGTTGCTCCTGGCCCGGCATAATAAACGTACGGCCGATGTAGCGGTTTTTAATAAAGCCCTCACGGTATCGCACACCTAGCAGTTGGGACATTTCCAGAGCGGCGGTTCGACTGGTATCAGGAATCGGAATCACGACGTCGATATCGTGATCTGGCCATTCGCGGAGAATTTTACGCGCCAATTTTTCTCCCATTCGCATACGGGTACGGTATACCGAGATGCCATCGATCATCGAATCCGGACGAGCCAAATAGACTTGCTCGAAAATACACGGTGCATAGGTGTAATCACTGACACATTGGTGCGTCGCGATGTCACCTTCAATCGGCAAAATAATGGCTTCGCCAGGTTTGACATCGGCGATGACTTTATAGCCTTGACTGTCCAGCGCGACACTCTCAGAAGCAACCATGTACTCGCGACCTTTGTCGGAATCTCGATAACCGTAGATCAGAGGACGAATACCAAATTTGTCACGAAACGCTACCAAGCCGACGCCCATGATGTAGGCCACGACCGCATAGCCGCCACGACAACGCTTGAATACGCCCTCTACCGCTTGAAAGATATGCTTGTTGGTCAACGTGTAGGTCTTCTTGCCTAACGCGTTGTAGATTTCGTGCGCCAAGACATTCAATAAAATCTCGGAATCCGACGTCGTGTTGATATGCCGCAGATCATCACGAAAAATACGGCGACGCAGGTTGTCTGCATTCGTGAGATTTCCGTTGTGCGCTAGGGCAATGCCAAACGGTGAATTCACATAAAATGGTTGCGCTTCGGCTGGTGAGCTGGAACCCGCCGTAGGATAACGACAATGCGCGATTCCGATGTTCCCGGTTAAACGCTGCATATGACGGGTAAAGAATACATCTTTTACCAGTCCGTTATCCTTACGCAAATTTACGAACCCGTTTTCATCGCAAGTCAAAATACCGGCGGCATCCTGACCCCGGTGCTGCAACACGGTTAACCCATCATACAAGCTGGTGCTGACGGGGGACTTACCGACAATACCTAACACACCGCACATAATCTTCTCTCTGGCAAATCTAAGGTGGTGATTTGTATGCTGTGTGAACGACAGGACACACAGCACATCGGAAAGCCCGAATCATACAACATTTCACAGCACTTGCTGGCATGTTGCGACGTTTTTTATTCCTCAGTTACCTCAACGGATTCAACTTCAGAGGCTTTGTCGGCTTCGACCTGAGGGGATAACTTACCAGCAACATCAATCACGGCCTGACTTTGATCAACAACGTCTTCGGTTTGTGCGCGCCAGCTTTCTGGTAACAGAGGTTCAATCGAATCCGCGATCATCTCAAAATACCCGATATGTCGAGAATTCTGCCACCAGCCAGAATCTTCCATCGCGAAACCACGGCCAACAATCACAAACACCACAATAATCGCAGCCGCGCGTAGTGCGCCGAATCCGATACCTAACACGTGATCAATTCCACGCACGGGGCCACGGATCAGTAGCTTGATGATCAAATAACTGGCTAATTCGAACGCAATCAATCCGCCCAGAAAAATCAGCGCGAAACCTGCCCAATCACGAAAAGTCGGATTCGGAATTCGTACATATTGATTTACAAACTCGCCTGCTTCGGAACAAAAGGTTAATGCCAGCCAGATTGAGACAACCCAAGCCGCCAAAGACAGGGCTTCTTTGGCAAACCCGCGCATGGCACCGATTAATACGGAAATCAGAAAAACCACCGCAATAATCCAATCAAATCCACCCATAATTATTTCTCTTGCTGTAAATAGTGCGTTTAAATTGCCATCGGATTAGGCACTAAGGATACACCCGAATAAAACCGGCCTTACCCATTTTTGCTCGTAATTGCTGATTATGTGATTCAGCCTCGGTGCGTTTCTCGAAAGGTCCAATCCAGACACGCGTACCGGTGTTTGGGCCACGATTGGTATCAACCACCGTCGTCTTCGCACTAAAACCTTTATCTTTTAGTGACTTAACCTGAGCTTCCGCACCACTCTTCTCGACAAAAAGGCCAACCTGAACAATCCATCCAACCGTAAGATCACTCTTGCTTTCTGCTTCCAACGCCGCCAACAGGGCCTGTTCACGTGCTTTTTGCTCGTCCTGACCCTGTTTGGCTTCATTCTGAGCTTTTGTTGTTGGCTTGGTATCTGGCTTTTTAGGCTCTTGCTTGGCGACCGCTGTTTCTTTCTTCACCACCGACTCTGTTACGGCCGGTGTTTTTTCGCTCTTAGCTTCTGTTTTAACGGTTTTAGGAGTCACTGTTTGCTGCTCACTCTGAGCGTCTTCCGCCTCAGGCTTGCTTGCGCCGTCCAATGGGGTAATCTTTGAGATATACACGGTTTCTTCGGGCACTTCGGCAGTCTGTGCATCAGGACCCAACAGCACGCGCTCGATCTCTTTGGCTGAGGCCAACGTCGCCTCGTCTCCAGCTACTTCACTAACACCTTGCTTGCTGGCTGCACTTGGCGGCCCTAGCAGCCAAGGAATGACCAAGGCACCAAAAAACAGGAGAACAGCAGCACCGGTGATACGATGCTTGAGATTAAACTCCTGGCCATTATTGTCTGGTGTTGTTGTGTTCGTACTCATGATCCCAAAAAAACCATACCGATCTTAATTTCGGCTACTCTCAAGCAAGCGAAGTATATCAC
>JAUHZM010000317.1 GCA_030426005.1 Gammaproteobacteria bacterium | reverse complement strand
ACGACCAGGTCGGTGTTAGAAAAGTGATCACCATCGCCACGCAAATAGCGCAGTCTCGTCAGTTGACATTGGAAATTGAAAATCAGGCGCAAGACGCAACGCAATACCCCATTCCACACAAGGTCTTAAACGTAGTGCTCCGCAGCCTGATTCAAAATGCGGTGACACATGCGGCCGATCAGCGCTTGGATTTGCGCCTTGAACCAGGCCAGCTTTCACTCAGTAACCGCGTCACACAAACAGACCAATCCGCATCGGGTTTTGGAATCGGTCTCACCATCGTTGAGCGCCTCTGTGCTCGCTTTGGCTGGACCCTCAGAGCCACATCGGATGCCACCAGCGGCTGGTACCTTGTGACCTTGTCATTCGAGAGTGATCAACGCCGCTCCGACCCAGACACATAGTGGTAGTGTGGAAAGTCTGGCGGTGTCGTCTGCAACAACGACGGCGCAGGGTCTCGACTCATACTCGAGAGACCACGGATGGCTTTCACTAACAACCACCAATTCTTGGGATGGCGCAAATTCAAGCCAGCAATCAGTTGCCTAAACATCGACAAGCTATCGAAATAGATACGCTCACAAATCAAATTTTCGTTCTCGTCAAAGATAAAAAATGCGGTCATTCGAACACGAAAACGACTGCCGGTTGCAGGAATAGCACCAAGCGGCCCGAGATGCGTTCCCATTAACCAAAACTCGGTAACAACCGCGTCCTCGGCATGGCGAAAGGAAATAATTTCGTGGTCTTGATCTGGAAATGCGACGCGAGAATCTCGATAGTATTGCCTGACTTCATCCTGACCATCATAGACGGTGAGAATTGGAATAATTTCGTAATGCGGATGCGGAAAAGTCGATAACACATGGTCCCACTCCTGGACTACTTCGTCGTGGAAATGATCAAGGACTAATCTTTCTCGTGCTTCGCGCTGCGCTGCGTTGAGCATAATAACTTACCTAATAAGGAATGGTTTTACATAAGTATAAAAGCATCAGCCACTTAATTCAGTTTCTTAGGCAAACGGGCAGCTGGAGTTGATCGCCTGTAAACAATACGAGAGTCGTCGTGGAAAACTCGATTCCAGCGCTGGAAGCAAGCTCGACTTGAGCGACACTGGGCAACGATGGTTTAATGGACTTACCCAAGCCCAACCCGCGCCCTGACGATGCCTACCCCACTTCGACCAGCAATGCTGTTTGCGCTCACCGGCCTGCTCCACATATTCACCTTTTCTGGCCATGCAGTTGCAAAGACCTTTTATATTGACCCAGCCACTGGCAATGCCAGCAATGACGGGAGTCAGGCCTCACCCTGGCGCACGTTACAGGAGGTCATCGAAAATGGGCTGATCGAATCACAACGCTGGAACCGGCCTTATACACCCGGTGGCGGCAAAGTGATGCACAATGTAGGTGCACCTGTTAAGGCTGGCGACACCTTGGAATTGATGTCTGGCTACCACGGTAAAATCGATATTCATTGGTACCAAAATAGCAGCACCATCACGATCCGCGCAGGTGCTAACCAAACCCCGACTGCCAGCCAACTGCATTTTCAATCTTCGGCGCGCTGGTCAGTTTCAGGTCTCACCATCAGTCCTGAGTTCGGTGACATCGACGAAGGTAATTTGATTCGAATTGAATCGCATGGATACAACGGCCCTAGTAGCCATATCACCATTGCCAACAATACCCTATTCAGCGCAAACAACATTTCCAACTGGTCAGTCAACGACTGGCTAAGCCGGGCCAAGAGCGGAATTTCTGTTGATGGCGACTACAGTGTCATCCGAAATAACACCATCCGCAATATCGCTTTTGGCATCAGCGTCAGTGGCGACCACGTAACCGTACAAAATAATTCCATTATCAACTTTTCCGGCGACGGGATGCGTGGTTTGGGTGATTACGGTCTGTTCGAATACAACTTTGTGGCCAATGCCTTTAAGGTGAACAGCAACCACGACGACGGTTTTCAAAGTTGGTCACGCGATGGCAAACCAGTGGTCGGCGTTGTGTTACGAGGCAATCAGTTCCACACCAATTTCGATCACCCAAATCCTGCCCTCCTCTCAACCTTCCAGGGAATTGGGTGCTTTGATGGCTACTACAACAACTGGATTGTCGAAAACAACTTACTCGCGGTAAGTCACTGGCATGGCATCAGTTTGTACGGGGCCAACAATTCTAGAATCGTGAATAACACGGTGGTCGACAGCCCAGCACACAGTGACGACCGCATGGTTCCCTGGATTCGCCTAACAACACACAAAAATGGTACGCATGGCACCGGCAATGTGGTGCGCAACAATATCGGTCGTCTCGCATCCATCAGCACAGGCGTCAGCATCGATCACAATCTCGAACCGGACGTAACACCGTCCAATCACAGCAACTACCAAACCATTTTCCGCTCATCGCAAAGCGGCAACTATCAACTGAAGGGATCTTCGCCCGCAATCGGCGCTGGGAGTTCCCAGCTCGCACCAAGCATCGACATTACCGGTAAGCCTCGCAACGGTGCAATCGACCTGGGTGCGTTTCAGTATCGTTCCGCGCCACTGACTCCCCTGCTACTGTTACTCGAGGATGAGCCCATAGCGCCTGAGTAGTTGAGATGGTGCCTGAGTACTTTACGAATCAAGCGTACTAGTCTGTGGCTCGTCGAAGTTTCTCGATCAAACGCACCATATCGGCATCGCTCTGAAGCGCATCGAGGTCGAGCGCAATATCGGGCACAACTGGTCCAGGCTGCCGATCACCGGATGGCCGAACAATGAGCGCTTTTGGAAAGCCAACGGTGAACCCGGTGCGGTCTAACGCGAAGGTTTCCATGGCACCGTAGGTGGTAGCGAAGTCGGTGGTGGATTCCCCGATCACAGTGCCGAAGTCATAGTCCTGCGTGATAGCCGCCACAGACACTGCGTTCGAATAGCTATGACGGTCAATCAACACCCAGACTCGTCCGGCGTAGCGTTGATCCGTGCGTGGCATTGAATCGGGAATAGGAAATTTAAAGTCAGTGCCCGCGGGGTTTTTAGCGTACTGTTCTGCCAGCTTAACGGACACCGGATTCGGTGCACTTTGTGACTTTAAGCGCTGTGCATTTGACGCTTGCGCATGGGGGCTGGATCGCACGATGAACGTGTCTGCAAAGCGGAATGGTCGATCAGCGTACCAACTAATCATCAAGTCACTAAATGAGTTATCACCTCCGGGATTGCTACGTAAATCAATCAGCAGGTCACTGGCGTGTTGTTTGATAAACAACTCAAACGCGGCGTCCATCAAGGCCGCGAAGGCTTGGTTGTCCCACAGATTAGCAGGCGATTCAGCCTGATAGAATGGACCAGGTTTCAGATAAGCAATGGTGTCGTCTAACATACGAAA
>JAUHZM010000316.1 GCA_030426005.1 Gammaproteobacteria bacterium | reverse complement strand
TGAGTCTTCAGCGAATAGCCTTCACTGCGCGCAAATCGTTAACAATAAACCAATTTTTACCTACTCTTGAGGATAAACCGCTCAAGTGTTTGGCTATCAAATGGAGCTAGGTTGACAACATATTGCGTGCGTAAAAACTGCTAACACCGTTTGATATTAATGACCCAAGGTACGCATTTTAGCGCCCACCGACAAAGTGACGGAATCCAGAGTGTTGATCTGAGATACGCGGAAAAAAAATCAAAGTATGATATTTTCTTGCTTCTGCAGCCCAATCTGCTGCATTTATGCGGCAATGTGGCCGAGCTAATTAAACTCTTAATACAGCTCTGCGCGGCGTTCAGCTCCACGAATCTTCGTAACCCGCCGAGCCATAAACATATAATTAAAAATTAGGTAAACCTATGAATCAAACTACCGAAGGTGCCTTGAGCCCGGACTCAAACGCAATGGATACCTCGTTCTTCGGCCACCCGCGTGGACTGAAAACCTTATTCTTCACCGAAATGTGGGAACGCTTCAGTTACTACGGCATGCGCGGCCTGCTCGTACTCTTCCTTACCGCATCCATCAATGAAGGCGGCCTTGCGCTGACCACCGCAGTTGCCACCGCTATCTATGGCCTGTATACCGCGTCCGTCTACTTTATGGGCCTACCAGGTGGCTGGATGGCTGATCGATTAATAGGCAGTCAACGCGCGGTCTGGTACGGCGGTATCATCATTATGTGCGGACACATCGTGCTCGCGATACCCAATAACCAGACTTTCTTTATTGGCCTTATTCTCGTGGTGCTAGGTACCGGTTTATTAAAGCCCAATATTGGTGCTCTGGTCGGCCAACTCTACAGCTCCACGGATAACCGTCGCGACAGTGGCTATGCTATCTATTACATGGGCATCAATATTGGCTCTCTAATCGGCTACACAGTCTGTGGTTACTTCTATGAAGCAGAAGGCTTCGGTGCACACTGGGCATTTGGTGCTGCTGCGGTCGGCATGGGCATTGGTCTGATCCAGTTTCGTAAAACCGCCACCGCACTCAATGGCGTTGGTGCAGAACCAATCCAACCTCTCACCGTTGAGGGGAACAAGCGTTCATGGGCCACGATATCGGCGTTTATTATCGGCCTTGCCGCAGTGACTCTGGCAACCATGACCGGTTTACTAAAGATCAACCCGGTCACGCTTTCACAGTATGTTGCCGTGGTTTTCACTGCGGTATTTGTCATCTACTTTTGCGCGCTTTATTGCTTGTGTGTATCGCATCGGCCTGCTTCTGGTCAGGGTTTGAGCAAGCAGGTTCCACGTTGAATCTATTCGCTCGCGATTATACGGATCGTGCCACTGACTCATTGAGCTTGTTTGGTTTAACTGAAATTCCGACCGCCTGGTTCCAGTCAGCAAACTCCACGTTCATTATCCTATTGTCGCCGTTCTTTGCCGCCATGTGGATCAAACTCGGGCAGCGAATGGTTTCCCCAGCTTATGGCATTAAATGTGCGATTGGCCTAATCATTATGGCTAGTGTTTTTATCGCCATGTACTACGCCGCTCAAATTGCAGCCTCAGGTATGAAAGCAGCGGCTTTCTGGTTGATCCTGACCTACTTCCTGCATACTTGTGGCGAGCTGATTATCAGCCCCATTGCCCTAAGCGCGGTGTCGAAACTTTCACCAAAACGCTACCTTGGACAAATGATGGGCGTATTCGTTCTTACCTACTCAATCGGCAATATTATCGCCGGTATTTTCGCAGGTAACTTTGATCCAGAAAACGTGTCTGAAATGCCAGGATTGTATATGCAGATTGTCATGTTCAGTGTTGCAATTGGCGCAGTGGTTCTATTGCTCAGCTTGTTCTCCAAGAACTGGGAGACCGAAGTTCAGCAAGCTAACGCCCAAAACGACTAGGAGTTAATCATGTTAAATAAACTATCTATTAGTGTCGCAATTGCGGCTTGTTTGAGCAGCGCGCCAGTCTTGGCTGATGACCACAAATCCGAATCCGCCAAAGAATTCGTTGAACGCGTACAGAAAGAAGGCATGGAACTGGCGAAAGAAGTCGAAGCCGCCTATTGGGTGCGCAGCACTTACATCACCAAAGACACCGGGGTACTTGCCGCCAAAGCTGGTGAACGCTCACTTGAATTTGAAAGTAAGGTGTTCAACCAAGCTAAGCAGTACAAAGGTCAGAAAATGGACCCCGCTACCGCACGTGCGATTGAGTTAATGCTACGGGGTTCCGCCGCGCCTGCGCCGAACGATGCACAATTACGCGCTGAGTTGGCGCAAGTGTTAACTGAGATGGAAGGCGCTTACGGTTCTGGCAGCTACTGCAACGAAGCCGGCGAGTGTCGCGAACTCCAGGAGCTTGAGAAAGTCCTGGCGGAGTCACGTGATTACGACGAGCTCCTCGACGTATGGCGAGGCTGGCGTACCGTTTCTCCCGCTTATCGTAAGCAATATCAACGCTTCGTAGAGTTGGCAAACCAAGGTGCTAAAGACTCTGGCTATGCGGACTTGGCGGATGCGTGGAAATCCAACTACGACATGAGTTCGGCTGAGTTTACCACCGAAGCCCGTCGCCTATGGGACCAAGTCAAACCGTTTTATGACGAACTCCATTGTCATGTACGGGCTAAATTGAGTGAACAATACGGTGCCGACAAGGTGCCATTGGACAAACCCATTCCTGCACACTTGCTCGGCAATATGTGGTCTCAAACCTGGGAAAATATTTACCCCATCATGGAACCTCATGCCGGCGTTGCTTCACTGGATGTGACCAAAGCTTTGAATGAGCAGAACTACGACGAAAAGCGCATGGTGCAAACCGCAGAAGGCTTCTTCACGTCACTCGGGTTGCCTGCATTGCCGGAGAGCTTCTATGAAAACTCACTGATCAAGAAACCGCGCGATCGAAATGTAGTTTGTCATGCCAGCGCCTGGGACCTCGACAACGGCAATGACCCGCGCATTAAACAGTGTGTGGAGATCACCGAAGAGCAATTTGGTACCCTGCATCATGAGCTTGGTCACATCTACTACTACTTGATGTACAAAGACCTACCGCCAATTTTCAAAGGTGGGGCACACGACGGGTTCCACGAAGCTATCGGCGACACGATTCAGTTGTCGATGACCCCCGCGTACTTGAAAGCCAAGGGCCTCATTGATTCCATCGAGGAAAGTCCGGAAGCAACGCTGAATAAGCAAATGAAGTTAGCGCTCGAGAAGATTGCCTTTTTACCATTCGGCAAAATGATTGATGAGTGGCGCTGGAAAGTATTCTCCGGTGAAATTTCTCCGGAAGAGTACAATAAAGGCTGGTGGGATTTACGTACCGAGTATCAAGGTATCGCGGCGCCAGTAGAACGATCCGAGGCGGACTTTGACG
>JAUHZM010000315.1 GCA_030426005.1 Gammaproteobacteria bacterium | reverse complement strand
GCGCTTTCCTTATCGAGCAAGCCTAACTCGACTGCGCGTTCAATAATGTCTTCGAAGTCTAAGCCTTCTCCATCGTCTCGAACCATAACGATAAAGTCCGTTGGCGTTTCATGAATGGAGACGTAAATCGACAAAAAGCTTTCTTTCCCAGCCATGACCCGGGACTCAGGAGGACGACCCCCATGCTGGATACTGTTACGGATAAACTGTTCTACCAGTTGCTCCACCACCATAGACAACGGTTCTGGAAGTTGACTCGTCTCGATTCCTGAAACCGTCAATTCAGCTCGATGTCCGGTAAAACTAGCCTCTTCTCGCACCACGTGCTCAAGAAACTCTCGAAAATTTTGCGGGACCGGCAATGGTGCGTCATTAGCAGAAAGCACCGTTATTTCATGCTTCCAATTCCGTCGCGCTCGAAACCCCATGTAGAACACATAACAGGCGAGCAATCCGGCGATCGTTAGACCTACATACTGAGCAACTGTCAGTAGTTGAGTTCTGCGCGCAATGACTCGCTCGAACTTAGTGACCAATATATCCAACTTCAACTTTGCGGCGTCAAACTGCGAATCATGCAAAAGGCGAACCGTGGAATCGATCTCAAATTCATCTTCACCAAGCAATGAATTCAGCGGTTGTGGTGCAGTGGGCCGGCCCAACACCGCCACCTGATAGCCGTTTTCGAGTTCTTGCAGTTCTGAAATTAGACGTGTGACTTCAGGCTCCGTCAGCCGTTCGTGTACACGGCCTGGCAAGGTAGAGACTGTGCCGGCGATAAATACCAGTTTATCCAGTTTCTTTTGGTACCAGTGCGTGATCAGAACGTATGCAATGACATAAGTCACCAGTGCAACGCTCGCGACCATCAATCTTTTAAACCTTAAATCGTTTTCCAATGAAATACCCTGCCCAAACCGAGCCCACTCCTCTCTCGCCAATCTTAGCGTATGCGCTGTTAAATACAAAACAATGTCGAAGTTTACGGCGATACCAGACAAATGCCTTACAATTTGACTTTGCGAAGTGAGACGGCTCTACTCTACCCTGAGTTATAGCGGTCTTTACTGACCTTTAATAAATAAAAATACGTCCATGTTCCCCATGAAAGTTGATGCGCCTCATTCGCTATCAACATTCACTAACTTTAGCGCAACCAGTGCGCAGATGATACTAAACGATGGTGTTATACCAAGGGCTGGCGATTCTAGTGGAAAAAGCTGTTGATTGGAATCAAATCAAGAAAATCTTCTTCACTCATTAGGTTGTTATTTACTGAATCGGCACCTTTCGCCTCCAGTTCAAGTTCTGGTATTGGCTGAATCAGTGGCATATTAATTTCTGCAGACGACGAAATCTGCATGAATGTGACCGTATGCCAGTCACGTACAAACTCCTGCAATCGATCGCCACGTTGTTGTGGTGCCAGTGCCATTGGCTTTTGGAGTTCGCAACCCTCATTGGTCTGAGTGGAATTCGGGGAGCTGTTTCTTCTTTTCATCTTGGTACTCCGTTGTCAGCGTCGTCGGACGAATTGAAACTGCTGTGCGTTAAGCAAACAACTCAACACACCCTAATAAGCAGATGCCCTCAGGTCAATTGCACGAGTCCCCAGTCATATGCAATTACCGTTGGCAAGTTTGGATTTGCGTTTCGGTAAACAAACCAATTAAATGGTTCGGCAGTTATGTTTTTAACTTGGAAAGCCTGGACCTCAAAATGGAGTGGGCAAGCTTCCAGACTATCAGTGTGCACCAAGTCACCATCACTATGCAACTATTTATTCATTTTCAACCGTTTACCACTATTTCACCATGACTAACCTTAGGTTTTCCATCTAACTCTTGGCTAAATTTTTCGCCAATTAAAGGACGAAAGTCTACTATTTATACAGCTTTTCCGCTGTGTTAAACAATACCCATGACGTTGCGATGTACTTGTCCTCACTAATTGGCACATTGCCGCGGTGCGAACGATGTTAATGTGAGTAGTACACTCAGCAGCGATACGGTCCGCAATGCCGTAGCATCCATACTCCTAGCAAAAACGTCAGTTACACGTTCCAAATTTGTGAGACTTACTCTGTCACCGTATGCACCAATCATTTAGATCTCTAATTCAAAACGGCCTGCGGGCTAGTAGCTAAACAGGAAACGCCCTGATGGAATCAAGTATATCCTCAGGGCGTTTTCATTCTTGTGCCGGACTGATTAAAACCAATTGCTATTAATCGTCTAATCCGCCACCAAGCGCTACGTATAGACCGAGTAGATTCGCGGTTTGAATGCGACGCACCTGTAACAAAGCTTGCTCTGCGGCAAATAGATTGCGTTCAGCATCGAGCACTTCGATATAGCGCACAACGCCTTCGTCATAACGTTTTTGCGCCAACTCAGAGAGTCGACGTTGCGCAACAATACCTCGTTGTTGCGCTGCCAGCTGCTCCGATAGCCAACGTCGACCTGCCAATGCATCAGCGACTTCCTGAAACGCGACTTGAATGGCTTTCTCGTATTCGGCCAATGCTATGCGTTCGCGTGAATTCGCGGCATCCAGATTAGCGCGACGCCGACCCATATCGAAAATAGGTAAGTCGATTGCTGGGCCGAACGACCAAGCTCTGGCATCCGAGCCAACCAAGTCATCCAACTCCGCCGAAGCGTAGCCATAACTTCCAGTCAGTCTTATTGAGGGAAAGAACGCTGCTCTTGCCGCGCCAATATTGGCACGTGCAGCGATTAGCTGGCGCTCTGCAGCCTGTAAATCTGGGCGATTCTCCAAAAGCTCAGATGGCAGCCCAGCAGTAAGTTGTACTTCGTCGATCTGCTGCCCTAACGGCAAAGCTGGTGGTAATTCAACCGTTACCGGACCACCCGTTAACACCGCCAATAAGTTTTGACTGTTGGTGTGCAATAATCGCAGGGATGCGAGTTCGGCTTCAGCCTGTGTCAACAAAGTCTGCGCTTGTCGAAACTCCAATTCGGACGTAACGCCAGCAGCTAAACGACGATCTGCAATGCGTAATTGCTCACGTCGTGCATCCACCGTCGCTTCCGCAAGTGACACGCGTTCTGCCGCTTCTAGCTCACTTAAATAGGTCTCTGTCACCGACCGTATCAGCGACAAGCGGAATGCTTTTGCGGCTTCCGAGGTCGCCAAGTAGCTATTGCGCGCAGCACGTGAGGCGTTCGCTACCCGTCCCCAAAAGTCCAGTTCGAAGGCAGATACCGCGGCGTTGAGAGCAAACTGCTCAGACACACCAGCTGCATCACCGAGCAATGCTTCTGAAGTACGGCTGCGTTGGCCGCTCGCACCGATTCCGACGTTAGGCACACGATCGGCGCGTGCTATACCGTACGCCGCACGAGCTTCTTCGACCCGCTCGATCGAAACACGCATATCACGATT
>JAUHZM010000033.1 GCA_030426005.1 Gammaproteobacteria bacterium | reverse complement strand
AGATGTTAGCTCCGAAAGCTCAGGCGAGCTGGAGTTTACTTTGCTTGGTGGGGTAGATTTTCCTGGTTCAGTTGACGACCATCACTTTTCGATTTTACTAAACGAGAAACTCGTATTCGAAGGACGTTTTGACGGATTTAGTGCATTGAGTAAACGCGTGAAACTATCGTCCGGCATCCTCAAGGAAGGTGTCAATCAAGTCGAAGTCATACTCTCAGGTGATACAGGCTTTTTTGCAGATGTTGTTCTAATAGATAACCTCGTAGTGTCGGCTTTCATTGAGCTGGATGGGCATCTCAAACACGATATTGCCTTACCAGTTGACGCAGATGTTATTTCGATCCCCGACGCTGCCGCGCAGGACATATTGTTTTTTGTTTACGGTGAGCGAGGTGGGCTTTCACTCGCCTACAGTGACAGAAATGAGAATGGTGCACGGCTGATCGCGCTTCCTAAATTGGTTAACCAATCGCCAATACGTCTCGCCTGGGGTCAAGCAGACGGGTGGCTTGGTGTGCAGAACATAGCGTATTCAGCTGCACCTGAAATGATAGCGACGACAGCAGATTATATTGTTGTAGCGCACCCAAATTTTATTGGCTCTAAGCTTGATGAGTTTGTTAAATTAAAAGAGTCTCAAGGATTTACAACAGAGATCGTGAACTGGCAATCCCTAGTAGCTCACTTTGGTTTTGGAAATGATACGCCTCAGGCACTCTCTCGTTATTTGCGGTCACTGCCAGAGATTGAAGCCACACGTCATTTATTAATAGTCGGCGGACATAGCTATGATTATCGTGGAATAAGTGGCCAAGAGACGGTTAACTATATACCCGCATATTATCGAGCAGTCAGTGTGTTACGCTTCGCGCCGACTGATAACCCTTTTGCTGATTTGGATGGTGATCAACGCCCTGAGCTTGCTGTTGGTCGGTGGCCAGTCCGAACATCACAAGACCTTGACAAAATTGTGGACAAAACGCTCCGCTGGCATGAGCTGCGTGACCAACAGCCGTATCAAGCCGCTTTGTTGTTAGCGCAAGCTGTCGATAACCGAAACCTAGATTTTGCCGAACAATTACAAGGGCGCGTTGCTATCCCTCTAGGTGCGATGCCTGAGTTTGATCGAGTATCTTTGATAGACCTCAACGGTCTAGGTTCAGGCGCCATGACTATTCAGTCGGTACGTGATGAGGTCAGCGAGCGTATTCGAGACGGACTGGGGCTTCTGAGTTTCGCAGGGCATGCAAGTACAGCTGGCTGGGGGTACCAAGGTATTGTCGATACACAGTTTATCCAGTCCTTGGATAACGCTCACGCACCTCTCATTGTGATGCCTTTGGCTTGTTATACAACAAACTATGAATCTATTTCGGTAAATACTTTAGCGCATCAATGGTTGTTCGCTGGAACCCAGGGCGCAGTGGCAATCCATGGTGCAAGCGTATTGGGTGAATATCGAGAAAATGCACTATTCGCAGAACGTTTCTTACGCACAGGAATAAACGTTAGTACTATTGGTGAGGCTATAATGGGTGCGAAACAGGAGATGGTAGAGACCAACTCAATGTTAAATAATTGGATCTTACTGGGTGATCCAGCGTTGCCACTCAGATAACTGTAGTTTCTTGAAGCTATCGTCAACTCTTCAGTTTGACGCAGACAATTTCTCGGTTGGGGTATTGAGGTTGATACTTTGGTATCGCTTTCAAACACGACTTACGCTTGCGAAAAATTTGTAGGCTGACATAGCCCTTGGCGGCCTCTTTGGATTCAACTCGTAACTGGTATTCAGCTGCATAAGCGGGTTTTGCAACACTAATCGATAGCGATAGGGCTAATAGTTGAATTACATGCTTGTTGAAAGGTCTGAAGTTGGGATGACGTTTTTTGCTCATTGCTCATAATTTGTGAAATGCTTCCCAAATCATTGGGTGCGTTTAGTGAATAATGAAGTTGCTCTGCATTGAGCATTGGTGTGGTTTGATCACACCAATTGAGCTGTCTAGCTCCTGAGATACGTCACTGTAAGTAAACGTCACTACGATCTGACGTTTGGCCTGCAGCCATCATACACTGTCACTTTTGGCTTGAGCAAATCGTGTCATAATCAATTTATCGCACCTTAAGCTATCAATGACATGTGCTTGCGTCGCCCCGTTGTCCTAGTTTCGATCATTTGTAAAAACTTGTATGAGCCTGATTAGCAAACAAAACTTGGCTAAATTACTCTTTGAATCCGGCATGATCGTGTTCAGTGTGTTTCTAGCCTTGTTCATTAATGAATACCGGAAAGACATTCAGACCGAACACTACAAAGATCAGGCGCTGGCGAAAATCAAGGTCGAGTTGACTCAGAACTTACGCACGCTAGAAGGCTATCAGGTGCATCACGAGCAGGTGTTAAAAAAGCTCGAGGCGCTCGGCAATGAAGGTTTAGCTAGTCGTTTACCAGCAGGAAGCAACGTGATTGAGCTGATCATGTCGGAAACCATGTCTAACGGGTTGATTCAAGAAATTCTAGATGATACAGCGTGGCAAGCGTTTCGCACTTCAAGTGCCTATGCGGAGGTGGAATTTGAGCGCGTGATGCGTTTATCGAAGGTTTACAGTACCCAAGCTCGTGGTGTGGAAGCGAGTTTACAAACGGTGATTGATACCTTGTACGCGCGAGAGTCCTTGCAGCCAGAAAATAGCGTGGTGACCTTGCAATTGCTTACTAATTCGATGCGTGAATTGCTAGCGCAGGAGATATATCTAATTGCCTTGTATCAAAAGACGTTGTCTGAGATTCGTTTTTAAGCTGCAACCGTATTCTCTTCTGGTGCATTGCATGTGCGACCGCTACAATAGCGTGGTTTGATTTAGCAGATAGGTAGGCATGCTATGGATTTGGCGACATTACGGCGTGAGTTTCACGACAACGGTTACGTTGTTATCGATTCCGAGATCGAAGCAAGTGTTATAGACGGCATTGTGCATGACCTTGAAGGGTATTTTGGGCATGAGGCTGAGCGCCCGATTCACGTGCCGTTTGCCGACTATAATCGTATTCAAGATGCCTGGCATATCAGTCAGAATGTGCTGCAGTTAGCTCGCTCAAAAGTCATTGCAGATACTATTTCCGCGTTATATGGAAAGCCTGCGGAACCATTTCAAACGCTAAACTTTCATCGTGGCACCGGGCAACGCGTGCATTCTGATTCGATCCACTTTAATTCCGAACCGTTTGGTGCCATGTGTGGCGCGTGGACAGCGCTGGAAGACATTGGGCCGGATCAAGGTCCTTTAATTTATTATCCGGGAAGTCAGGAACTACCTGAAATGAATTATGACTATTTTAATTTACGCCCTAGTTATGATTCTTATCCGCAATATTTAGACCAGCTCGATCAAATTATCGAGGAACGTGGATACCAACCAGAATTGGGCTTGTTAAAAAAAGGTCAAACACTGATTTGGTGTGCCAATATTCTACACGGCGGATCGCCTCAGAAGGACAGATCTTTAACGCGGAAATCGCAGGTTACGCATTACTTTGTTGGCTCACCGAAGACCTGGCGCCCCAGTGAAAGTGAACACAAGCGATTTTATTTTGAGCCCGAGGTGATCCGCGATATGAGTGGTGAGCCGTACAAGTATCCAATCAAACCTCGTTTACCCAGTTTTGCACAACGAGTACGCGCTGCAATCCGTAATCGATTGCGCCGTTAAATACACATATCCTGATCCAGTTCGCGGCTGCTCATTCATGTGCGTGGGCGCAATTCATTCAATTGAATGAGGCCGTATGGCCCGTTGGGTTACTCGTTTCAGTTTGCTAATTTTTAAGTCGCGCTAAGCGTCACGTTTTCCAGCCGTTGCAGCGCAAGGAGCCCTGGTGCGAGAGCGAAGTACGGATTTTTTCTTCAGCGTGCAACCAGGATTAGCAATTCCGTTTAAGAGGATTCAAATATGTGTGTAAATAAATCTGTCAGGGGAGTCCTGGCGACCTGTCTAACGATGTTATCGATGTTGTTGGTTTCCGGCGTACAGGCGAGTGACAATCAAGCAACCTTCGACTTCGGTCGTTTGAAGTTGCAAGAAGGAACCAATCTCGACATGTTTTTGGCGAAAGTTGCCGAGCATGAAGAGAAAAACAGCCTGTTACCCTCCGCGCGCGAAGATCTGGTAGCGATCTTCAAACAATACGACTTTGACCAAAACGGTGAGCTTAACGCCACCGAAATGTTGGTGGGTTGTATGAAACCGCTTACCCCTGAGCAGGTTGAAGCGTACAAAGCAGGGAAGAAGAAAAAAGGCGGCGGTGGCGGCAAGGTGCCTGGTCCAGTTGAAACCGGGTGTACTGGAAGCTGTAATTGCGACTACATCAGCGGCGGTGTAGGTAGTCCGGCCGAGACAGAGACCTCCGACTATGGTGCTGGTTCACAGGGCTTTGGCAATTACCCAGGCTCTAATCAAAACTGTTTTGCCGCAGGCGACCCTAACTGTCATTGTCACTGCAACACAGGACTGTGTGCTGCCGGTGGTACCTAATCGATTAATTAAATTGGGAAGAGGCGTCGCATACTTGTTCTGCGGCGCCTTGGAATCACGCGGGTCTGAGAGGTAGCGAGCAGCGATCATGGAAAGTATTCTGCGAACACGCTCTCTGAGCGGCAGCGACATTAGGCTGCAATTTGGGTGGCGTTTACTTGTGGGAGTGCTGTCTTACGGCGCATTGCTGTTGAGCCTGGTGCAGGGCCTGGATTTCGCCATTTACTTCTTTCTCGTGCCACTGCTGTTGGTTTCCAAGCTATGCCGTAAGCCTTGGCATTATGTAGCACTAGTCGCAGGTGCATCACTTACTTCAGGAGTGGTCCTGTTTCCTTGGGTGTGGGACTATGACCCGGCCTATATGCCGTTGCTTGGTGTTGCCTTGGCAGTGTTCTTTAGCATTCTGTTTGGCGCTGGATTACTGCTTAGAAAACGCATCACTTGGCTTGCCCCCGAGTTAATAACACCGCTTGTTTGGCTCGCGATGATGGTTTTTTTCTCATTGTGGCCAGCCGGCAATTTTTGGTTGGACATTGCGTTGTTTCAACCCCTCTCTGCGCCACTGATCTCCTATATCGGTAGCGTCGGGATCACATTTTTGATTGTGTTCAATAATGCAATCTGGGCACAGCTATTGGTAGTGCGTAACCGTTGGCGTCAATTCAGTGCGATACTGTTGCTTGCGACACTGCTTGGCTGCTGGGCTTTTTCCGTTGCGGCGCCATCGAGCTCAAACACGCACCGGGTTGCTTTGGTGCAAGGTAATTTTTCGCTGGATTGGGAGTGGCGGCAGCTGAGTGCGAACGGCTTGATCGCCAATACCTATGAGCAGTTGAGCCGTCGAACGATTGGGCAGAATGTAGACCTTGTGGTGTGGCCGGAGTATGCCCTACCGGTCGATGTGGTACAGCACAATCCCACGCTCTTACGTCGTTTGAAAGGTCTCTCCATGGAGATAGAGGCTCCCGTGTTGCTGGGGGCGATTGTGTTGGATGGGGACTCCGAAGATCATTTTGACTCCGCACTGATGTTTGATCGTGGTGCGTTGGCGGGTCGTTATGATTCCAAATATCCAGCCTTTTTCAATCAGTTCACCAACCCGGGGCGCGGCGAGCTGGGGTTGCTGCAACCAGTCGAATCCAAACTTAAAATTGGCACCATCATTTGCTTTGAAGAGACCAATTCTGGCTTGTTCCTTGATTACATCTCTCTGGGAGCGTCGCTTTTTGTGTCTCTTGCGAATAATCAGGATCTGGGATTAGGTCGACAATTGGCGGCACGTTATGGCCAACTCCGAGCTGCTGAAATGGGACGTTTTCTGGTTCGGGCTAGTAACGATGGCGCAACTCAGGTGGTGGATGCGAAGGGGCGAGTGACGCAGAGCTTATCAATGGACGAAGCTGGGGTGTTGATCGCCGATATCGCTTTGTTTGAAGACGACACGTGGTATTCACGTTTCGGATATTTAGGTGTCGTGCTGTTGGTATTTACGACATTGTTAATTTCATTCGCCTGCCATAAGCGTGGTCTGGGTGAGTGCTCACAGGAAGTAGTTCGCGATTTGTGATAACCTAAGCGGCCGGAAAAATTATCTGAAACAACGGCTGTTTCCTCACCATGCGATTCATTTTATTACTTACCCTGTTGTTTAGCGGTAGCGTGACTGCTCAAAGCTCATTGCAAACCACTTTTTCAGGCACATTGCGACTGGACCATGGTGTGGCTGAGCGAAACTATCCGATCACGGTCGAAGTACGTAAGCACAGCCTTGAATTTAGGGAAACGTGTATTTTTATTATCACGGGGTCACGCATATGCTTTCCTGTCTCTGTATATCCGATAGAGCAAACTAGGAGTAAGACAGTGATGCTAGGACAAGCTAGTAATACTGCTAGTTTTGGTGTGAGTGGAGTGGAACGATTTGGTATTAAGTATTCGGTGAAGCTGACCTGCGGTGGATGCTCAGAACTAGTTCCAGAGCAGTACTATACTCCTAGTGGTAATACTTTTTCGTCTGGTAATTCATCATTGCTAGACTCGGAAGAGATTCCCTCTCGAATAAATGTAGAACTGATAACCCGTACCACCGTTACCGGGTCTATTAAGTTGCCACGAGCGAAGTTGGCGTCCAAAAACCTACAGTTTTTAGTGACCGCATACGAGATCCCGAACGTAACTTACAGGTTGACGTCGCCGCTTGCCGTTGAACTTGCGAAAGGCACCAACCAGGTTGATTACCGATTATCAAACTTGCCATCTGGTAGTTTCACAGAGCAAATGCAGATCGTCCTGGAATGTACAAATTGTCCGGGCTCAAGACCACAAGTTTACGAACAAGCTCTGGGACGTGGCGTGAGCCACACCGGGATTGATTTTACGTTTAATCCTAGTGCGGCTGGTATGATGGTGCCAGTGCTGGGCCTCTTGTTTGACGATGACGCAGGGTAAAGTGTGTGTACTGGCGCCGATTCAGTTGTTTCTAACGATCGGCCCGTTTTTTAGACTCACTGCCCACTAAAACAGCCGGCAAAAAAGCCAATACTGTCTCGTCTTTCTTACTGAGTTTTAACAGCTTGGCGTTGCTGCCATCTTCAAGAACCCAGATTGCGCCGTCGGGGCCTTGCTCAATCTCACGTATCCGGGCGCCCATTTCGAACCGCTCGACTTCTTGTGCGGACTCGCCATCTGTAGTCACGCGAATAATCGCTTGCGATTTTAGCCCGGCAATCAGGAATGAACCTTGCCACTCTGGCATGACGGAGCCAGAGTAATAAATGACTTCCGCTGGAGCGATGCTAGGGACCCAGTACGCCGCAGGTGCTTCAAATTCAGGGCGAGTGTCGTGATCTGGAATCGGGTCACCGTTGTAATGATCGCCGTTCGAAACTATTGGATAGCCGTAGTTTTCGCCTCGTTTTACCAGGTTAAATTCGTCGCCATGCAAGGGGCCCATCTCGGTGTTCCACAATCGTCCCTGTGCATCAAATGCCAGACCAAGTGGGTTGCGGTGGCCGAGTGACCATACCTCGGAAGCGACGCCGCCATCAGTGAAAAAGGGGTTGTCTTCTGGAATACTACCGTCGTCTTGTAGGCGGATGATTTTGCCAAGATTGGCACTCATGTCTTGTGCTGGATCAAACTTTTGTCGTTCTCCGGACGAGATAAATAAAAAACCACTTTGGTCAAAAGCTAGGCGGTGTCCATAGTGGCCCTGACCCGTGACTTTCGGATGTTGCGTCCAGATACGCTGAATCTGTGCCAGTGATGCAGTCCCTGTCGAGTCATCAACCTCGAGTTTGGCGCGGATGACCACCGCACCACGAGTATTGTTTTCACCGGCTTCGACGTAACTGAGATAGACCAGTTTATTTGTGGCGTAGCTCGGATGCAGAATGATGTCGCCAAGGCCACCTTGGCCACCGTAGTCGACTGCCGGGACATTTTGAACTGTAGTTCGTTGTCGGTCATCAAGATTTACCAGCAAGAGTTGCCCCGGTTTCTCAGTGACCAATAAGCGTCCATCAGGCAGGAATGTCATTGCCCACGGTTGATCGAATTGCATGATCTCGCTGCGCTCAAATGGATGTTCTTGCTTGGCATGTGTTGTGACGCTAGCCACTACAAGTAACAAATACGCGAATTTTCTAAGCATGAGCTTACCCTAGAGGTTTTGAACTTTGATGCATTATACAAAGACCTTGTGAGCGGTGTGCCATGCATTAACTTTCGGTGTAAGTGGACAGATTGCTAATGAATCATTACATGATTCGACTTTTGTTCCCAAGTTTCGGGCCTTTAGTCCATTGAGCGGATGCCACAGGAGTGGTTCTATTGTAGATGTAATACTTTGGGGGTATCTACAAATGGGGACAGCATTACATCGTGCTGATTTCAAACCAGCTTGCTTGTCATGTAAGACGTCGGCGCTGGTATCGGAATTTGCACTCATATTGTTTCGGCGTACCGGCAGACTAATTAATGTGTACGCTGACGACGCAATCTACGAAGTACTCGAGTTTGGTGCGCGCTGCACCGACCGTCGACTGCAATGCATTTCGTTGCATGTCTATTCCGAGCTCTGCAATAAGATATTAGAAGCGAGCCCTGAGTGCGACGCATTCACCATTGATCAGGATGTGCGCAAGTTATTGGCTGAATAACCAGCCCTTATTCAGATAAGCTCTGCACACCTTTACCATGCAGAGTATCAGCATAGCGTTTTAGATCTTGCGCAGAAATTGCCGGACCAGGTTCGGCGAGTTGGCGTACCAGCTGACGAAAAGCGCGATCCCCCATTTCTTCGTGTAACGCTGCGAATACCGTAACAGCCTTTGCTGTAGCTTCTGCCTGAGAGCTTTTACGCGCGAGTTCTTTCACCGTTTTACCCCATTCCGCCTGTTTTTTGAGAGCTTTCTTTAGGCGTCCATCTGTGATTCCACCAGCTCTGTGGAGCAGTACCAATGATAAGTACTCTGCCAGCCCTTCATCAATCCAGTCCGCGTCGTTCGTTGCTTGCCGCTGCATTGCAACATGCACTAGCTCATGCAGTACCGTGCTAGTACCATTTTCGCTGACCAAGGGGCGCTCGGTATGCAGAAATAATGACCTTGGGCCTGACAATGCGCCGCGCCACAGAGGGTCTTCAGCGCTGACAATCAACAGCCGGTCAGGGAAGCCGGGAAACCAATCGCGTACCGTAGGTAGCGTGAAGGTTAAAAAAGTGATGAGTTCTAGGCGAGCTAGATCTTGTCCAACCGGAGCAGACACGGCGACTCGGGTATCAGCAATTTTGTCGCGGCGAACGCCTAATTTGCCGAGCTGGATCCAACCTGTGGGGCGATCAAATCGACGCGCTGGATTGCTGATAGTATAACGATGCTCCGAGGTTTCTGGGTACTGAGTAATCGAGCTCCAATCATCGGGCAAATTGAACTGCAAGGTGGTTTCTGAACGGCTGCCTTTGAGTGCGACGCTCGCAGCGGCAGGGAACAGATCGTCGGCCCGGAAGGTGGCCCATTCTGGCGTGATCAGGGCGTCATAACGAATCCCGCGTTGGTGGTTCAACTGCACGCAGTAACGCAGCGTACCTCCGGAAGCGCCAAGGCGCCAAACCCATTCGTCTTGCTCCTTATTTAACTGAGGTTCTGCATTGAAGCCTTGGTAACTAGCAGGAGCGCGCCAGCGCAACTCTCTCAGCACTCGTTGTTTCTGTGTTACTTCGACGGTGACGGGTGTGCATTCGGTGTGCTTATCGCCGTGTGCAACTTGGCTAAAGTCCGCCTCGATTTGAATCTGGTACTCACGAGTTGGTGTTGACTGTTCGGTGCTGGACGAGTGTGCATACGATGTGGATAGCAGCGCGATGCCTGCCAGAGTCACACAGCGAGCCAAATGGGGTTGAATCATAAACAAGTAGGTTCACGTTGCCGGTGAGCAGGCGGCTAGTGAGCCAAAGCAGCCTGCGGGTTGAGTGCTTTATTGTCGATGAGTTTACCGGTTTCAGACGCAGACAGCCCATCAATGGGAAGATTGTAATGCGCTAACGTCGGTCTGCGATACCTTACTTTGGCAATGCTTTCTGATTCTTTGGTGCGATCCCCAACGCAAAAGCACCAGGGCCGTAGAATGCGCTGGCAGCTAGGCTCATTACACCTTTCAGAATTTTTACATTATGTTTGCGGGCAGCAGCAACGAGATTGTCGTACTCGTTAAACTTCTCCAGGTCACGTGGATCGCCAGCGTAGCTTAGATTGATTAATGGAACGTATAGGCCTTCTTCAATGCGTGCGATCGCGTATTTCATTAAATGCGATACGGCCGTGTCGAGTCCTCGCTTGGTCAGTACTGGCTCCACTTGATGGTCATAACTGATTTTCACGATTGGATTCAATCCGACTGTTTTGCCGATGAAAGCCGCAGGAAGGCTCACGGTTTTAATGCCACGCTCCATACTACGTTCGCGGGTGTACATGACGTCCGCTACAACTGGGTAACACTGGATCAAGCGAATGAGCTTATTCATGGTCTTTGTGTACTGACCCGCATCCGTCCCTTTGCTTAGTAGCATGTCAGCATATATCGCTGCCAGCCCCTGGCCTGCAATTGTGGTGCCTGAGTTCAGGCTAGCCATACGAAAAGGATGGTCGATTCCGAGACGGTTTCGAAGTGCCCGCACCTTGGCTGCAATGCCATCAGAGGCCTTTTGAAAGTTATCGTAGGTGGCACTGACCTGCTTTGACACCGTTTGACAAAACGCATAGTCGTAAAATGGCGCAACTTCTCGGGTAATGAGGTTGGAGATATCCTCTTCACTGGGTGGAGAGGATTTAATTTCGGAGTGTGCAGTAAGTGTTTTGCCTTGATAAATATCAATCAATGTTTTTTCATCGAAGGTGTCTGGCATAATCTTGCCATTGACTTCAACCGTAACCGGCATCACCTTGAACGGCCGGCTTTCAAGGATGCTGTTCGGTATACCCGCAATTGAGTCGATAATGATCGCGTACTTCATTTCCAAAATCCCCTGACATAATTATTATGTGAGTATCTTACACCGTCTGTGTAAAAAAGCCCTGATAATAAGCAGCTACTGATAGTCCTGTGATGCTCTCGCAAAAACCTGACAAGTATCTAAAAAAAGCACGCATTAATAAAGTAGTTTATGGTTTTGATTGCGTCTGACTGCCTACGATGTGTTTTGAATTAAGAAAGATTATCTGATTGTTTACTAAAAAATAATGGTTCAATTTGGTTAGGGCGTCTACAATCGGCAATCTTTAAAATGGTGCTTGTTATAACTCAAACTCTATCCGCGCAAACCTGAAGCTAAAGTGACATTTTGTGTTTGATTCAATCCGACATATTCCTGTAGATCGAAAAAACTCCTTACCGGTCTCCGATCTGCGTAAGCGCTATCAGGCGACCGGCATTCCGGTGGTGTTTGGCGACTTGACCAAAAACTGGCCTGCGATACGCAACTGGAGCCTGGATCATCTACAGGAGCGGGCAGGAGATGCATCTGCTGGGTATTTTGAAGCCGCCGATCAAGCAGTTAGCAATGCGGAATTCAAGCCTACCGCCACAATGCCCCTGAAAGAGGCGTTGGAACGCTTATTATCGTCGCCACGCGCAAGGGTTGCCGAAGTTTCCGTGAGTGAACGCTCGGTGATTGGCGCGGATTTTAGCTACCCTCGACTCGGCTTTCGATTCCTGACTCGGTTGACGTCGCTGTATGTGGGTGGCGAGCAGGCGGTGGAGCCGATGCAGCAAGCGTCATCGGTGATGCATACGGTGCGCTGCCATTTTGGTGCGCGTGCGCACATTTTGTTGATTCCCCCCAAGCAGACTCCGTTAATGTATCGGGTAGGCAAAAGCCAGCATACCATTCGAGACATTAATTTTCTGGCGCCGCAATTTGATGAGTATCCCGCGCTCAAGTTCGTGTCCGGTTACGTCGCTGAACTGGAGCATGGGGATGCCGTGTATATTCCTGCTGGGTATTGGTATTGTGTGGCGTACGAGGGTATCGGCATCCAATTAAGCCTGCATGCTTTATCCGGCTCACTTTGGCAGTATGTCAGTGCAGTGTGGAAACGTTGGTTAACGCGCGTTACCGGCTTGCGATTGTTAGGCGCTGCTGGAGGGCGACGTCTATCTCGGCGTGAACGCCGCGTGCAAGCCAAGACCAATCGACGGATCGATGAATTTTTGGCTAAGCGGAATACTAAATAGTTGCCATTAAAATGCCGCGTCCTGCATTTCGATGCGCTTAGCGTCGATTTCCTGATCTAATGCGGCTTGTTTTTCTGCCGGAATCTCAGCCACACAGAGGCTTCGAATGGCATCGGCTTCTTCATGTTGGGTGAAATTCGCCAAAGTGCTCCAAAAATAGCATCGGTCATAACTTTGATCCAATCCCTCCCCGCTGTGATACATCTTGCCTAACATATATTGGGCATCGCCATCGCCTTGTTCTGCGGCCCGAAGAAACCACATTGCCGCCACGGCTGGGTCTTTACCGACCTCATGTCCAATATAGTATTTGTACCCAAGGTTGTATTGTGATGTAGGGTCGCCACCATCAGCAATCTTCTCCAATAGCGAACCAGACTGGGCCAAGTTGACCGTCAGGCCATAATTGCGGCGGTAAATTTCTTCTAATGGGTTAACTGCGGCCTCATAACCATGTGAGATCGAGCGGGAGTACCAGTAGATCGCATGTTGGTAACTGGGGCGTACACCATGCCCGTGTTGATACATCTGTGCGATATGGTGATCGGCGATGCCGAGACCGTGACCCGCAGCCAATTTGTACCAATGCAGCGCTTTGGCGTAATCACGATTAACTCCTTCTCCGCGTTGGTACATTAAGCCATATTGATATTGCGCGCGCGGGTACCCGGCGCGCGCTGCCCGGCCGAATAATTCAAAAGCTCGACCATGGTCTGGCGCATTGGCGGAGTAGTGATTCAGACCTTGCTGGTACCACACAGAGCCATCATCCGCGACCGACGGTAAGGTGAATGTGGCTAACAAGAGAAGGGTTACAAGTTGTTGTGTCGCCAGTTTTAAAGTCTGCATGATCGTCCCCGATGAGTGTTTCCTGTCTTTGAGTTTATGGCAGCAGGGGCGGAATGCAAATCTAAATCAGCCATGTTTGGTCAAGATTGGGGATGTTTGAATTTCAACTAGGCTTGTGCTTCTTGACGCAGCTTTTCACGCACGTTCATTAAAACTTCGCCGTAGTGATTCAAGCCGCGCTGGTCTCTACCGCAACCCCAAAAGTAATCAAACTGACTATTTTCGACTAAGCGTATATCACCACTTTCAAGCAAGCGGTTACGCAATTCAGTTTGTGTGCGACACTGTGTATACACCGCGCGCGTCATCAGGGTGGTGCGAACTTGCTTGTAGTCCGGGCGTTTGCGACGCCACCAGGTTTGCCCAAGCTTGCGTGCATTTTCAGCCGTAACTGCTTGTCGGATTCGCTGCGCGTACTGTGAGTCGATAAATTTATTGGCCTGGTAGTAGTGCTCCACGGTCTGCCATACCTCATCGTCCAGCATAAAGGGGTGGTTAGCGTCGCGAGCAATCAAATCAGACGCATCGAACATTGAAAAGTAACGTGCTTCAGACGGGGGTGGAAATAGCATATGGTTCGCGTTGACTCCTTAGACGAACTAATTTGGGATTTAGTATACCAGTCTCCAAGTCGGACATAATTTTAACTCTGGGTGGACTTGGATGGTAGATACTGATGTGGAAGATAACCTAGTCTGACGCCATATGCATCCAGGCTATCGCGTTGCTGTTTGCCGAGGTCGTTGGCATTGACACTGGGTACCTTGTCGCTATCTACCTTCTGGCTCATGGCCTTGAAATGCCGAAGAAACTCCGCGCTAACGTGTGATGGGCGCCTTGTCTGGTATGAAAAGCGGGCAAGGTTCACCGCGTTAATGTGAGTGCTGAAACGAGGATATCCGCTGAATGTCACCTTTTCACTGGCATAACGCTGGCTGCGGGTTAGCATGGCCTCGATGACCCGGTGTAGAAATTGGTTGCTCTGAGTAGGATCGTGAATCACGAGTAATGACCGGTCTTCAAACTCGGGAAACCGTTTGACGAAGTTTGTTTGCTGGGTGTCAGGGACATCAAAAGTAAGGTGTACGGCAGTCAGTGTCGCCGAAATCTCTGTGCTTTGAGTCACGGAAAATGGGATACCATCAAAGCTGAGTCGAGCGACTTGACTTTCGATGGGTTCGGGTAGCGACATGAGTAGCTCGTGTTTGACGTGTCGCATCAACGGTGCATCCTGATGGCTATTGAACGGCGTCCCCCGCTTGCCATCAGCGTTAAACGTCACGGCGAATTTTTCTCGCAGCTCATGCTCTCGTGCCTTTTGGACTGCCAGCAATGCGGTCTGCAAAACCTCGGAGCTAGGGATGGATTCTTCTATAAGCCAACGACGGCCGTACACTAGTTTAGCGTTATCGCCGTTTGAGGTCTGCTCCGTTTTGGATGCGCTGTAGGCAGATACTACGCTGTTTGGGTAGTTTTCTTCGCCAACGATACCGACTTGCAAGTAAAAACCAGAACTGAGCTTCCCAACAAAAAGTATGAATCCAAAGGGCACGTAGATTTGGCTGACCAGATTCTCTAAGTGGGTAAGGTCTCTCTGGACTTGAAAGAATTGTTGAGGAATTGCCTCGATTCGATCGAACACCGTGACCGCTGGCGCTTTAGGTAAACTAAACTCACCAAAATCGTGTAACTCTGATGACGGTAATTTGTATGGTTTAAGCTTTGTATTGTGTGTCATGACGAATCAAAGGGCACCGTAAGCAATTCGAAATATCCAGATTAGGGCAACCATCGCGATAAAAAATACTATTGATCGAGCTAAAGACCAGCCAACCACATAAACGATTGCGTGGACTATGCGTGCTAGCGTGAACAGCATCACTGGTAGAGTCAGCACGTCGATGTCGACCTTCGCTACGTGAGTGGCCGTCAAAGCAGTGCAGAATAGAATCAACGCTTCCCAGGCATTATGTTGTGCTGCAACGATTCGGTGGCCTCGACCAGTGAGTCGTGCCGCCTGAACCCTAGGAGAATGCAGATCGGCTTTCCCGTCTAACTGTACTCGGTAGTAGAGCGACGAGAGCGCGAGTATAAAGGGCAAGGTGAAAAGGATCGTCACACAGATCAAAAGGGTCATTACGTGTCCTCCGTTTAGCTTGTAAGGTGGGCTTGCGTTTGCTGAGGGGGATCACTATATTGGTTCTTTATTAGACAATATAGTCATGCAAAGACGATTAATGGTTCATGTTTAGACCGGTATGGAATGGGATAATTATCGATTTTTTCTGGCAGTCGCACGGTCACCGTCTGTTCGAGCAGCGGCGATGCGGTTGGGGACCAGCCATTCAACAGTATTGCGAAAAATTGATCAGCTTGAGCAAGTGCTGGGCGCTCGGCTATTCGAACGGAACGGCCACAATCTGAGTCTCACCAGCGCAGGTGAAGACGTACTAAATGGCGCGAAGGAGTTGGAAGACAGTGTCCAAGGCATTGAGCGACTCGTAACTGGCCGCGATTCCCAGTTGGAAGGGGTGGTGAAATTGTCTACCCCTGATTGGTTCACGCACTCGACTTTACTGTTCGACCTTAATCAATTCCGGCAGCGCTTCCCCAAGATCCAGCTTGAAGTGGAACTCAGCTATCGATCTGCTGATTTACGTCGGCGTGAAGCTGACATAGCGATTCGTATTATGCGTCAACCACCCGATGACTTGGTGGGACGAAATCTTGGCGAGTTCACTATGGCGGCTTATGCCACGCAGGCGCACGTGGATGCCTACAGTCCAGCGTCTCCCGAGACTAAGTCAGGTATGCTTGCTTGGGGTTCGCCTGATACTTGGCGACCGAGACATGGGTTTGATCACCTTAAGGCGGTGGGTTTTTTTGACAACGTGCCGTTGCAGTGTGACCTCGCTCGGCAAGGCGTAGGCGTCGCCAGTCTACCGTGCTTGCTTGGCGACAGTATTTCGGACCTGGTGCGTATTTCTGACCCCATGCATATGGGGGAGATGTGGGTGGTGTATCACGCGGATCTGCGTTACACCTCACGCGTGCGAGCAGTACGTGACTTTCTGTGCGAAAACCTGAGTAAACATATTGCGCGCGTTGCAGCAAACCAGGCCCAATAATAGTCAGCGCCGATCGAGTAGTTACTCGACCAGAGCACCGCGGTAAAAACGTTTTTTTGTTTTCGGTTTATCGAGTTCGGGCGATGTGCTGGAATTTGACTGCGTAGGAGACCGTTCTTCTGCAATTTCGATACCTCGGTAGTAGCGCTTCTTCGGTTGCAGCTGCGCGTGCCACTCTTCGCCAGCACGTCTAAAGAATGCGTCAACCAGTGTGCGGATAACATTGTCATCGCTTGACCAATACACGTTTATCATTGCACTACTTAAGTCGGCGCTGGAGATTTTTAAATCGGCGCCCAGCTCCGGTGGTAAATTGCGTTTTATTTCAAAAAACAAATTCACCATGTATCTATCTACTTTCATATCTACAACTCAACCAATGACCCTAGATACCAACCTACCCAATGAGGTTTAGTTAGCAAATTAAGTGCCAACTGGACGAGTGTTCCTGAAAATGCTTATTAAACAATATGTTAATTAACGTTTGAACAATATGTGGGTCATCTCTTGGTGCTGAATTTGCGACATTATTGGGCAGAATGCACTCAACAGGTGCGTTGAAAACAAGCGGTATG
>JAUHZM010000314.1 GCA_030426005.1 Gammaproteobacteria bacterium | reverse complement strand
CATTTGGGGAATCAAAGAATACTTCATCTGGCCAGAATCGAATCGTGGTCCCAGTATTGCGTTGTCCGACCGAACCAATGACTTCCAAATCAGAGGTTTTCATACCATTGGCGAACGCCATATTGTATTCATTACCACCGCGCTTAACCCAAACTTCCACATGCTTAGAAAGTGCGTTGACAACAGAAATACCAACCCCGTGCAAACCGCCTGAAAACTGATAGTTTTTATTGGAGAATTTGCCGCCTGCGTGAAGCCGCGTCATGATCACTTCGACACCGGGCACACCTTCCTCTGCGTGCAGATCCACTGGCATTCCGCGTCCATCATCAGACACCTGCACTGAACCGTCTTTAAACAAAGTGACATCAATTCGTTTACAATGCCCGGCGATCGCCTCATCCACGCTATTGTCGACGACCTCTTGCACCAAGTGGTTGGGGCGTTCTGTGGTGGTGTACATGCCAGGGCGCTTGCGGACCGGTTCAAGTCCGGTTAGCACCTCAATAGCCGAAGAATCGTAATCGTTGCTCATACGCTAGTCGTGACAGTTAATTCAGGGTTCGATATCGAATAGCGGTGAAGTTTAACGCGAAAATTGCAGTCTAGAAACCATAATTACTGACTATGAAAGTAGAGCCACAAAAAACTGTCTTCATCACTGGATGCTCGTCAGGGATCGGGCTGGCAACCGCACAGTTATTGCACCAACTGAACTTTAAAGTGATCGCCTCGGTGCGGAACGCAGACCATAGATCACGACTCACAGATTTCGGTGTCGAATGCATTCAGATGGATTTGAGTGACGAAGCCAGCGTGCAATCGGCAGTCAATTACCTAAGCGACAACCACCCTGACCTTTACGCGGTGGTCAATAATGGAGCTTACGGTCAACCCGGCGCGCTTGAGGACCTCAGCCGAGCCGCGCTCAGAGCACAATTCGAGACCAATCTGTTCGGCACCCATGACCTCACACAGAAATTACTGCCCCTATTGCGACAACAGCCGGCCGCCAGAATTATTCAAGTGAGTTCTGTATTGGGCTTTGTCGCCCTGCCCCTGCGCGGCGCTTACAATGCGTCAAAGTTTGCGCTGGAGGGGTTAAGCGACACGCTTAGATTAGAGCTAAGAAACACCAATATCGACGTCATCTTAATTGAGCCCGGCGCGATCGACACACACTTTCGTAGCAACGCCTTACGTCAGTTCGAGCGCCACATTGATCCAGAGGGGTCACACTACACAGCCCAGTATGAAGCTGCGAGAGCACGGTTGGAACGCCCCGAGCCTGGCCGCTTTTCACTGCCTGCGGACGCCGTTGCCAGAGACATTCATCATGCGCTCACTGCTAAGCGACCAAAATTGCGCTATCGACAAACCCTACCAACCAAAGTTATTGCCAAGCTTAAGCGCGTATTGAGTACTCGAATGATGGACAAAATCCTCAGTAATGACCGCTAATCGACTAAGCAGTGGTAAACTACGCCGCGTTAATAACACGATCACTAAAACACTGACGCTATGAACGATCAAGACCTGCAAAAACTCAGCTTTGAAACGGCTTATCAAGAGCTGGAATCCATCGTCGACCGTATGGAACGTGGAGATCAGGACCTAGAACAGTCATTGCATGATTTTGAACGTGGTGTGGCTTTGATGAAACATTGCCACAGCGTACTGAAAGACGCTGAGCAAAAAGTGGACATCTTAGTGAAAGACAACAACGGCCTGTTCAGCACAGAACCCTTTGATGCCAGCAACGACTGATCTCTAAGCATGAGCAATCTCGCGGATTTCCAGGCACGCATCGAAACGGTGCTGGCGGAACACCTTGCCAAGGCTGATATCCCTGAACGTTTACGGGCAGCGATGCAGTATTCCACATTAGGCGGCGGCAAACGGATTCGAGCTCTGCTGGTTTACGCTGCAGGTACTGCAACCGGTGCGGCGATGAACCGACTCGATGCGGTCGCTGCGGCGATCGAATGTGTGCACGCCTATTCACTGATCCACGACGATCTACCCGCCATGGACGACGACGATCTGCGCCGCGGCCGCCCAACGAATCACATTCAGTTTGACGAAGCCACCGCCATCCTAGCTGGCGACGCATTACAAACGCTGGCCTTCGAAATAGTGGCGGAGTCCGCACTCAACGACCATCAAGCTCGTCAAGTTAGCCTGCTGCTAGCTCGCAGCGCCGGTGCAACAGGGATGGTTGGGGGGCAAATGATTGACATCCTCGCGACCGAGAAACAACTCTCTCAGCCTGAATTGGAAAACATGCATCGCTGTAAAACCGGTGCACTCATCAACGCAGCAGTCATCGGCGGCGCCTTGTGTGCGGAGACATTAAGCGACGAGGCTCACAGTGCCCTAGGAAAATACGCTGCCAATTTAGGGCTGGCTTTTCAGGTTGTCGATGACATCCTGGATATCGAGAGCACCACTGAACAACTGGGCAAACCGAATGGGTCAGATACAGCGGCTGGAAAAGTCACCTTCCCGCAACTGCTCGGCTTGGCCGAAAGTAAACAATTTGCCCAAAAACTTTACCAGGATGCAATGGAAAGCCTGGGGCTGATCGGCGATAATAACGAGTCGCCATTGGGGGTCAGTTTATTGAGTGACATCGCTGAACGCGTGGTCACACGTACCCATTGACGCATCCACGAAATTAACACTGCTTGTTCCGACAAGTTTACCGAATACATCTTCCGTGACTGATACTGCTAAATACCCTCTTTTGATGACGCTCAACTCACCGAGCGACTTACGTGCCTGCGGCGAAGACCAGTTACAGCAGGTGTGTGATGAAACGCGCGGTTTCTTGATCGACACGGTCGCCAAAATCGGCGGGCATCTGGCTGCCGGGCTCGGTACAGTGGAACTGACCACCGCGCTGCATTACGTATTCAACACACCCGATGATCGGATCGTTTGGGACATCGGCCACCAGGCGTATCCACACAAAATCCTTACCGGGCGACGTGATCAACTGCACACCATTCGTCAGGAAGGCGGCTTATCAGGTTTCCTCAAGCGCAGTGAGAGCGAATACGACACCTTCGGTGCTGGCCACTCTAGTACTTCCATCAGCGCGGCATTGGGCATGGCAGTAGCTGCGGCTCAACAAGGGCTAGATCGTGACGTAGTCGCCATCATTGGTGATGGTGCGCTCACGGCCGGTATGGCGTTTGAAGCGCTGAATAATGCTGGCGACATGGACGCCAATATTCTGGTGATCCTAAATGACAACGACATGTCGATTTCACCGAATGTCGGCGCACTTAAGAACTACCTGACAAAGCTCATGACCGGCCCGACCATTAGTTCAGTACGTCGAGGCACTAAGAAAGCCCTGAGCGGTATTCCGCCAGTACGCGATTACGCGCGCCGTTGGGAAGAGCATATTAAAGGTATGATCTTGCCAA
>JAUHZM010000313.1 GCA_030426005.1 Gammaproteobacteria bacterium | reverse complement strand
GGACGACGAAGCCCGCGACGATGATCGCCGTGACAGGCACCAACGGTAAGACTACCTGTTGCTTTCTCCTGACCCAGGCATTCAGTGCACTCGGCCTACAAGCAGCCATGATTGGAACGATCGGCGTGGGTCAGTTAGATGCGTTGGATATAGCCAGTCATACGACACCCGATCCAGTGTCATTGCATCGTTTATTTGCCGAATTTCGTGACGCCGGTATTACCCAGGTGAGCATGGAGGTGTCCTCGCATGCCTTGGATCAAGGGCGTGTGGCAGGCACGCAATTTTATTGTGTGCTGTTTAGCAACTTATCGCATGATCATCTGGATTATCACGGCAATATGGTTGCTTACGGTGATGCCAAGCGTCGCTTGTTTACTGAGTTCACCAGCGAACTTGCCGTGTTGAACGTGGCGGATGAGTTTGGCCGTAGCCTGTTAGATCAAGCGAGTGCCGAATTTGTTGTGGGTTACGGGCAAGGCGGTGATGTGTATGCCGATGACGTTAATTTGAGCTCCCAAGGTTTGCATTTTGTGGTCGAAGGTAATGGGGTTGAGTTTCAAGTAACCACACCGCTGATCGGATCTATTAATGTGCCGAATCTGGAAATGCTGGTGGCGTGTTTATTGAGTTTGAGCACGCCGGTCGACGACATTCAACGCATCTTGACTAGTTTGAAGCCAGCGCCAGGTCGTATGGAATTATTTACTGCGCCCGATAAACCGCGCGTAGTCGTGGATTATGCGCATACGCCAGATGCGCTCGATAAAGCGCTGCGTTCGATCACGCCGCATTGTGACGGTGCGCTTTGGTGTGTGTTCGGCTGTGGTGGTGATCGAGATCGTGCCAAACGACCAGTGATGGGCAAAGCGGCTGAGTCGCATGCTAGGCACGTGGTGATCACCAACGACAATCCGCGTTCAGAAGACCCGCAACACATAGCCGATGAGATCGCCGCAGGCGTTGAGGGGGCGCATACAGTGATTTTAGATCGCGCTGACGCTATTCAATACGCGGTGTCTCACGCTGATGAATCCGATTGGGTGTTGGTGGCTGGTAAAGGCCATGAGTCAACTCAAACTATTGGTCAGCAAGTACTGGATTTTTCAGATCGTGAGTTTGTTGCGGCACTGATGGAGGTGGCGCAATGATGCAGCTATCTCAGGTTTGCGATGCAGTCGGTGGCGTTATGTTTGGCGACGACTGCGAATTTCATAATGTGTCGATCAATACCCGTGATGAGTGCACGGGGCGTTTATTTGTGGCCTTGAAAGGTGACAATTTTGACGCACATGATTTTGTGGCTCAAGCCGCGGAAGCAGGCGCAGCCGCGCTGATGGTGGAACGTTCGGTGGAGTCTGATCTGCCAATGATTCAAGTGGCCAGCACGCACCGAAGCCTTTTGGATCTGGCGGCCTGGTGGCGTGCGCAATTCGCGATCCCGGTGGTGGCAATTACCGGTAGCGCGGGTAAGACCACAGTTAAAGAAATGACCGCATCTATCTTCTCTGAGTACGGCGAAGGTATTGCTACGGTTGGCAATTTGAATAATCAAATCGGTGTGCCATTAACCCTAATGCGGTTGAAGGCTCAAGATCGCTACGCAATCGTTGAGATGGGTATGAATCATGCGGGCGAGATCGCTGTATTAAGCAGCGTTGCCCGGCCGACGGTGGCATTGATCACCAACGCTGGTGCAGCGCACCTCGAAGGTCTTGGAACGGTCGCGGCCGTCGCCAGTGCTAAAGGCGAGATATTCGATGGCTTAGCGGACGATGGCGTGGCGGTCATTAATGCCGACGATGCGTTTGCAGAGCAGTGGCGTATGACCGCGCAAGGTCGCAAAGTTGTGACCTTCGGCCTAGACAACGCCGCCGATATCAGTAGCAATTATAAAGTGCTTGATGGTGGTCTAGAGCTTTCAGTGACCACGCCGAGTGAGCAATTCACAGTGCGCTTGGAAACCGTCGGGGAACACAATGTTCGTAATGCGTTAGCAGCCGTCAGTCTGGCCTGGGTGTCAGGTGTTCCAACAGATGTTATTCAGCGTGGACTGGCTGCATATCGCGCGCCCAAGGGGCGCTTGGCGATACGCCGCGTGGGTGGGCGTACCTTGATTGACGACACCTACAATGCGAACCCAGTCTCGATGGCCGCCGCGGTCAAGGTGTTGAGCGATTTTGAGCACAGTACGTTGATCGTCGGTGATATGGCTGAATTAGGTGAGACGGCGGCGCAGTCGCACCGGGAGTTGGGTGCCTTGGCTGCCGAAGCGCAAATTGATCACTGTCTGGCTTGTGGTGAGTTCGCTAAACATGTTGTCGAAGGTTATGGGCCGCAAGGTTTGGCGTTCGACTCGCAATCAGCATTACTGGCACATTTGGAATCTTCTTTGCCAACGGGTGCCGTCCTGGTCAAAGGCTCACGCTCAGCGCGGATGGAACAAGTTGTTGGTGAGTTAGAAACCTTGTTTGAAAATAATACACTGCCTCACGAAGGCAAAGCTTTGGGGAATAACGCATGTTAGTCGCATTGTTTGAAATGCTTGCCGAACAGTACAGTTTTTTCAATGTGTTCCAGTATTTAACACTGCGCGCAATTTGCGCGGTCTTGACAGCATTGATCGTGTCTTTGCTGGTTGGTCCGATCATGATACGCAAGTTGAGCATTCATCAAATTGGCCAAACTGTGCGTCAGGACGGTCCGCCAACGCATTTCGATAAAGTGGGTACGCCAACCATGGGCGGCTTATTAATTCTCGCCTCCGTGTTGTTGGCGACCGTTTTATGGGCTGATTTAACGAACCGCTTTGTGCAAATCACCGTGTTTGTGTGCACCTTGTTCGGCGTGATTGGCTGGTATGACGATTACCAAAAGCTGATTAATAAAGATCCGCGTGGCATGGGGTCTCGCAATAAGTTTCTGAGTCAGAGTGTCGTGGCAATCATTGCTGCATTGTTTCTCTACCAAACAGCGCAGGCTCCGATTGAAACGGCACTCATTATTCCATTTTTCAAAGACGTGGTTTGGCAGCTTGGTGTGTTGTTCATTCCGCTGACCTACTTTGTGATTGTAGGAACCAGTAATGCGGTCAACTTGACCGATGGCCTAGACGGCTTAGCGATCGTTCCGACTGCCATGGTGGCGGGTGCATTGGCGGTGTTTTGTTACCTTTCGGGAAATGTGATTTTCTCGGATTATCTGCAAATACCGCAGATTGTTGGTGCGGGTGAAGTGGCAATTTTCTGTTCCGCGTTGGTTGGTGCCGGGCTTGGTTTTCTGTGGTTTAACACGTATCCAGCGCAGGTGTTTATGGGCGACATCGGCTCTTTGTCTTTGGGGGCGTCACTGGGTGTTGTTGCTGTGATCGTACGTCAAGAGCTGGTGTTATTCATCATGGGAGGCTTTTTCGTTCTTGAGACCTTGTCGGTCATCA
>JAUHZM010000032.1 GCA_030426005.1 Gammaproteobacteria bacterium | reverse complement strand
CGCGTGACGCGAGATCTTTGGCATTCGGCGCATAACGCTCCATAAAGCGCTCGCCTTCCGAATTAGTCAGGTAACCACCCTCACCACGCGCACCTTCGGTAATCAAACAGCCAGCGCCGTAGATGCCCGTAGGATGGAATTGAACAAATTCCATATCTTGCAGTGGCAGACCAGCTCGTAACACCATCGCGTTACCGTCGCCAGTACAGGTATGCGCAGACGTACACGAGAAATAAGCTCGTCCGTAACCACCAGTTGCAAGTACGACTTTCTTAGCGCGGTAACGGTGAATCTCACCAGTTGCCATGTCGATCGCAACCACGCCACGACACTCGCCGTCTTCCATAATCAGATCGAGTGCAAAGAACTCGATGAAGAATTGTGCGTCGTGCTTTAACGCTTGCTGATACAGCGTATGCAGAATCGCGTGACCGGTTCGGTCTGCCGCCGCACAAGTACGCAAGGCCTGACCTTCACCGTAATGGGTCGTCATTCCACCAAACGCACGCTGGTAAATCTTGCCTTCTTCAGTACGTGAGAACGGCACGCCATAATGTTCCAGCTCATAGACCGCTGCTGGTGCATTACGACACATGTATTCGATCGAATCCTGGTCGCCCAACCAGTCAGAACCCTTGACCGTGTCATACATGTGAAAACGCCAATCGTCTTCACCCATATTACCCAAGGCCGCACTCATGCCGCCTTGCGCCGCTACCGTATGACTACGAGTTGGGAATACCTTGGTTAAACACGCTGTTGATAACCCCGCGACCGCCATACCAAATGTGGCACGCAAACCTGCACCACCTGCACCGACCACAACCACATCATAAGCGTGGTCCACAATTTTATAATCGCCCTTCACCGCTTAGCCTCCTAGAACAATTTTCAAAACGGAAATGATTGCCAGGACAGCCATCACCACCGCGGCAAATTTAACCGATAGTAGTAAAGTCAGATTGACCCATTTAGTGTGTACGTAATCTTCGATTACGACTTGCAAACCGGTTTGTGCGTGGAACAAGCTGGTTAGCACAAACAACAACATGATGGTCGCGTTAATCGGCGACGACAACCACGCCACAGCCTGCTCGTAACCACCACTCATGGCACAGATTACGGCGTATAGGAACCATAGGGTTAGAGGAATCAGTGCCACTGAGCTGACACGTTGCCACCACCAGTGAGAAAATCCGTGCTTAGCTGAACCAAGGCCAACAGCTTTTGATAAAGGACTTCTTAAGCTCATGCCGCACCTCCTGCCCAAGCCGCACCGATCACGATCGCGGCTAAGATTAATGCGCCACCAGCGACCGCTAAGTCCGACTTACGAAGCACATTCAGCTCGTAACCGCGCCCGGTATCCATCACCAGATGGCGTATGCCGTTGCACAGGTGGTAACAGAGCGCGAATGCCCAGCCTGCGATCGCCAGCTGAACAATGGTGTATGACAGACATACCTCAAGCTTAGCGTAAGCCTCTGGACCAGCGGCGAGTTGCATCAACCAATAGATTAGAAACGGTGTGCCCAGGGCCAGGACAACGCCAGTCCCTCGGTGCAAAATAGACAATAAAGCAGTTGGTGGAAGTTTATACACCTGCAGATGCGGTGATAAGGGTCTCTCTTTTTGCATAGTCGAATACTCTTAATGAATATATAGTATTTTTGGCACCTGTCGTGGCAGGCATGCGCATTCTACCTTAGTTGCTGCCCCGAGGGGAGTAACGCTCAGCAAATCTTCGATATTTGTTATTGCGGATCGCACCACGACCGGTGCAAGAGGATAACCAGCTGGGCGTCAATTAAAAGTCGACGCACCGACCTTTGGACTCCCAGTCGCCATATCGCGTCGGCTCAGGGCCTCGCGGACCATTGATCTCCTGCGGCTTTGCCTCCTGCTGTTCAGGAAGTGTTGTCGATTCTTGCTCCTGCGCTTGGGTCTCGGCATCCTGCAACGAGCTTTCAATTTTCTTGTCAGACATAATCTCACACGCTAGAGTTGATTTTGAGCAGCGCATCATCACATGTAGATTGTTTGATCACTGCTTTTGACGCGGCGGATGATACCATGCCAAGCTCAATCCAGCTTCACATAAGTTGTGCAAATCGAGCGTCGCGCAGACTTATATTTATACAGCACATCACGCAGCAGATTCGAAAACCAGACATCGCTACAATCACGCCCATGTTGCCCACCACAGTAACGCTTTTATGACACCTATGAACACACCCATCGCCCTGACACACCTGTCGCTGATCCGGATTCACGGAACAGATGCCGCCCAATTTTTGCAAGGTCAACTCACCAACGATGTTAATTCAGCGCCGGGGCAATGGCAGTTTACTGGATACTGTAATCCTAAGGGACGACTACTCGGCTTATTTCAGTTATGGCGAACTGATCAGCAATTTTTCCTGCTGATGGAAACATCTCTGACAGCGACTTTACTCAAACGATTGAAAATGTACGTGCTACGCAGTGACGTCAACATTGAATCAGTACCAACGGCAACGCTGACGGGGCACTTTCTTGAGAACGCAAAGTCAGAGGGGCAATCCGCAACACATACGGTTGAAACAATGTCTGCAAGCGCTTACCGACTGTGGTATGCGGGACGGTATCTCAACATCGACATTACAAGCGAGCCAGCAAGCGCAGAGAGCACCGAAGGCCTGCAGACCTGGCTAGCTGCAGATATCGCCGACGGGATACCACGCGTCACAGACGCTACAACCGAACAATTCGTGCCCCAAATGATTAATCTGGATGCGCTTGACGGCATCAATTTTAAAAAAGGGTGTTACACCGGGCAGGAAATCGTGGCGCGCATGCACTACCTTGGAAAATTAAAGCAGCGCATGTTCCTTTGCGCGCTGAATAACGTCAGCGACACCGTTGGGCCTGGTGATAAAATTGTGACGCTCACCGAGGGTTCCGAACCTGGTGCTCAGGTAGGTACCATCGTGTCAGCGATACCCGGTTCGGACCGGTTACTCGTGGTACTCAGACTCGAACAGCTGGACGCTCAACTGGCACTCGTCGATGGCTCGACAATTTCAGTGTTGGCAGACCAGCCATACGCATTGCCAGCCCCACGAAAAAGTTCTTGATCAAGCGATTGCAAATAAAAAGGGCTGCTAGTTAGCAACCCTTTTAAGGTAAGCCGGGTTCAAACCCAAACTTGATAAATTACGCAGATTTAGCCAAAGGTGTTACACGCCTGAATATCACCAGTTTGCATACCTCGCTGAAACCATTGCATACGTTCTTGCGAACTACCATGCGTGAAATTCTCACGTCGCGGCGCACGGCCAGCTTGCTTTAACAGCCGATCATCACCAACTGCAGCGGCCGCCGCCAAACCTTCTTCGATATCGCCTGGTTCCAGCAGTGCTGCACGTTTCTCGGTGTGATTAGTCCAGATACCCGCATAGCAGTCAGCTTGCAATTCCATCCGCACCGACAAGGCATTCGCCTCAGCACGCGAAGCGCGTGACTGCAATTGACGAACTTGAGTAGCCGTCCCTGTCAGGTTTTGAATGTGGTGGCCAACTTCGTGTGCAATCACGTATGCGAACGCGAAATCACCTGGCGCGCCCATACGACGAAGCTCGTTTAAGAAACTCAAATCAATGTAAATCTGGTAATCACCGGGGCAGTAAAACGGTCCCGACGCCGAAGAACTCATACCGCATGCCGACTGCACTTGATCCTGATACAAAACCAGCTTGGGTGGTTGATAGCGCTGACCGGCTTGCGCAAACACCGCGGCCCACGTGTCTTCGGTCTCAGCCAAGACCACGGAGACAAACTGTTTCGCTTCGTCATTTTGCGCTGGCGTTGCGGTCTGTTGTTGATTACTCGCAGTTTGCGTACCCGAGTTCCCAACAAATAACGACAAGATTTTTTGTACATCTTCGCCAAAAAACAGGCCAGCGAGAATTAAAATAATCATGGCGCCGCCGCCTACCCCCTTTTTACTTCGTATCAACCCCCGTCCGCGTCGATCTTCTACATTGCCACTCTGTCGTCTTCCACGCCACCGCATCGTTATTGCCTCATAGTTTGGTGTCTAAATAGGTTTGCCCAGTCTACAGCCAAGCATGGGGAACCCGCAATAGCGCCGCTGGTCACTCCGCGCCGCGCAACTTTAAGGCCACTTCATCGAGCATTTTTGCCAATGCTTGTCGTCCGACCTTGTCGGTTTGTAACTCTTCTTTTTGCTTTTCCAGTCGCGATGTCAACTCAGCTTGCGTGCTCGCGGTCTGTTCAAGCAAGTCATTATGACTCTCTTCCAACGATAGACGTACTTCAGCCAGGTCCTGGTGTGCCTGGTCCTCCATCTTGGCAATCGCGTCATTCAAGCCCAACTCGGCCTGGGTAATTTTGTCTTGCAGCACCTTAAACTCTTGGTCTCGGCGACGGTGCTCAGCGGTGATCCGCTGGTTCAATGCGTCGATGGACTCCGTAACCGTCTGATCCAGCTTGGCCATCTTTGCGAGTAGGCGTTGTTTTACAGCCTCAAAATCAGCTTCCAACCTCGCTTCAAGCGCGTCAAATCGCTGTTCTACGCCACTGCTTTGACTTGTCGGTGAGCTTGCATCACGAGTGCTAAGCTCATTAAAATCAACATTAAGCTGTTTATCCTGATCTGACATACCCGGTATTCACCTCGCTACTACCGCGACCAACGGCCATTACATCCGACGCCCCTCAATACCGACTATAGCGCAGACCCAATGCAAGAGAGAAACAAATCCTGTTGCGATACGCTATTTTCCACCGCTTTTGCCTGCTTTATCTTTACCAACGCCCGTAATCCCGATAAGGTGCTCTCCTCGAAAAACGTTCCGCTATTCACGCACACGCTCAGAGGCGGTAAACTGAATCAACTATTTATCACGCGCGTTATTTTCTGATGTCTGACAACATAAATCTATTAATCGGCGGCAATGGCAAACAGACTGTTTTCATGGATGCCAGTATGGCGAACCGACATGGCATGGTCGCTGGTGCCACCGGCACCGGTAAAACAGTGACTTTGCAGATTCTGGCGGAAAACTTTTCTAAAGCCGGTGTTCCAGTCTTTCTGGCAGACGTCAAAGGCGATGTGTCAGGGGTCGGGAAAGCAGCCAAGCCACACCCAAAAATCGATGAACGAATCGACATCATCGGCATCGAAGATTATGAAATGCAGGGCAACCCGGTGGTTTTTTGGGACCTGTTTGGTGAGCACGGCCACCCAATTCGCACCACAGTTAGTGAGATTGGACCACTCCTGCTGTCTAACCTATTGGAACTGAATGAAACTCAAACCGGCATTCTGTATTCCTGCTTTAAGATCGCCGACGACGAGGGCATGTTGATTCTGGACCTCAAAGATTTGCGCTCAATGCTGATCTGGATGGGCGAGAATCGTGCTGAACTCAAAGCCGAATACGGCAACATCTCCACCGCCAGCATCGGCGCAATCCAACGCGGACTGCTGGTTTTAGAGGAACAAGGTGCTGAATTCCTTTTAGGTGAGCCGGCCATCGAGCTGCGAGACCTAATGAGTTTGGACTTCTCGGGACGCGGTGTGATCAACATATTGCATGCCAGCACCCTAATCCAGAAGTCGCCAAAATTGTACGCTACATTCCTGCTCTGGCTGCTTTCGGAATTATACGAGACGCTACCGGAAGTCGGCGACGCGGCCAAACCTAAGTTCGTGATGTTCTTCGACGAAGCGCATCTCTTGTTTGACGATGCTCCCAAAGTGCTGATCGATAAGATTGAACAAGTCGTGCGTCTAATTCGCTCCAAAGGCGTTGGCATCTACTTTATTTCACAAAGCCCGCTGGACGTACCTGAAGAAATTCTCGGGCAGCTCGGATTAAAGATTCAACACGCTTTGCGAGCCTTTACACCGAAAGACAAAAAAGCGGTCAAAACCGTCGCGGAAACATTTAGACCAAATCCAGCCATCGACACCGGCGCTGTGATCACGGAACTCGGCGTTGGTGAGGCACTCGTTAGCACCCTAGATGCCGATGGCGTGCCGACAGAGGTCCAACAGATCCTAATTCGTCCACCAGAGTCCCGCATCGGCCCCATGAATAAAACCGAACGTGCGGAACAAATCGACCGTTCGCCGTACCGTGGTCGTTATGATCAAGCGGTCGACCGCGAGTCCGCTCATGAAATGCTGGCCAAGCGCGCTGCTGAAAATTTGGCGCGCGAAGCAGAATTAGAGCGGATGGAAGAACTCGAAGACGCGCGATCACGCAGCTCTCGTAGCAGCAGTCGTCGCTCCCGACGCCAAACGCCGACCGAGGCTTTTGTGAGCAGCGCCGCACGCGCGATTGGTTCACGCTTGGGGCAACGTTTGGTACGCGGAGTTTTAGGCTCGCTGTTCAAGGGCCGATAAACATTATGAGGTGCTGAATGCGCATCAAAAGTGTTTTTCCAACTCTACAGATAAGCTATAATCGCCCCCGTTTTTATCCGGCGGCGCTGTTCCTCCGCCGTTTTGACCAGATACACAGTGCGCTCGCAGACTCGATCCGCAAGCACTCTATAAAGCGACGTAAATCAGCAAATTAAAAATAGGAAGCACAAATGAGTGAATCACAAATGAACGATTCAACGTTCTCACGTTTATTTATCATCATGATACTCGCGATGACCGCGTTGACTGTTTTGTTAGTCGTGCTCGCCAGCTTCGCTTCCAGCGATGTAAATGCTCGCCTTGATGAGCAGTATGAACTGGAAAACACACAATCTGTTGCTGAACGTATTGCGCCGGTCGGTAAGTTTTCGGCGGAGTCAGTCGCAGCACCGATCGCAGTGGCCACAGCACCAAAAACCGCCGAGGAAGTCTATGCGAGCTGTGCAGCCTGTCATGACAGCGGCACATTAGCTGCCCCTGTTGTTGGTGACGTAGCTGGCTGGGCACCTCGCATCGCCAAGGGCATCGAAACACTGTATAACAATGCGATTAACGGGATTAACAATATGCCTGCCAAAGGCGGCAACGGCGCGCTGTCTGATGCTGAAGTCAAAGCTGCTGTTGATTACATGGTTAGCAAATCCAAGTAATCAACGCACTTTACACAAATTATAAAAAAGCCCGCTATCAGCGGGCTTTTTTATTGCGCATTCAAGCGCTTATCAGTTTCAAAGAGGCTTTGCCCCTTACCGAACAAAGGTGACTCTAATTTCCGCTGTGTTTGGCTTGTCCTCAACCCGTTCCGCGGTGATCTGTTTAATGTCCACACCATACTGTTTGAACAGCGCGTCGATCCAGGTGATCCACAAATTAAAATTGACGTCTTCCAAGACCACGCGCACCTCAGTGCCGTCAGCCGACGGTGTCAACTGTTGAATGGATTGGCTAATTTTTTGCCGATTGGCAGTCTGTTCAATAACCGATATCAGTGACTGATTCGCCCCACGAACTTGCTGACTAGCTGGCGCTGCCCCACCGGCTGCCAACACATCGCTTTGTTGCCGCATCCAAACCAAGTTGCCGCGCAGCGCCTGAATCGAGTTCTCCATGTAATCAATCGCATGATGCCATGGTCGCCAAATCGCCATATAAAAGACAATCAAAAATGCCAGCACACCGCCAACGCCCAAGGTGAGTCGCTCACGTTCCTGTAAACCGAACCAGTATTTTTTTAATTTATCCATCTCATCCGCCTAGCGTTGTCGAATACTGTAGCTGGCAATCACCTTACCGTCTTCCGACGCTGACGACTGCAATGTTGAGCTGATTGATTTTCGCGCATTCAACTGAGTATTAATCAAATCCACTTGAGAGAAATTATTCAGCAAGCAGGTCACAATCAACTCCTCATTGCGATATACAATGCTGGTTAATGTCACCCTATTACGTGATAGCACCGCCGCCACTTCTGCCAATGCGGAATGCACGCTCTTCTTAGCAGCGGGGCTTTGGCGCTGCTGGATGGCGCGCTCGATTAATGTGCGCTCAGTGCCGGCCGGCACGTCACCAAGCTCCGGGAACGTGTTCTTAATGACATTTTGTGACTCACGCTGTATCGCCGCAATCTCACTGTGCAATGCAATGTAGCGATAAGTGTCATAGCCTAACTTCAACAAAAGAGCACCAGCGATTAAGAGCACGGGGATCAACATCGCCCCTTTTCTGTGTCGTCGTACGCGTGGCTGATATTTTTCACCCCATAGATCGACCGTTGCTTGCCATGGGTATTCCAGCCAGTGCGCCATCTTATGACCAAATGGCCAATGACGAAAATCCCGGTCCGCGTGCTTTGCAATCAACGACTCCGTGAGGTCCTCATTATTCACTGCGATGGTGGTGGTGACCGGCATTTCGAGCAGCCAAACATCCAGGAGATCGCGATCAAGGCTGATCCCGTACCCGTTTTTGTTGTGCGCGATGACTTGGTCACCAACCAGCGCGAGCGAACACTCTGCCGCCTCATGAAAAGGAACCAGTGCGTGACTCGGCAGTAGTTGTTGTACCGGCAATTGATTTTCCGTTGCCAAGGCTTGCCATTCACGCATTCGCTGCTTAGAAACGGTATACACATTACAAGCTTCGCCCGCTTTCCAAACCGGGTACACAAAATGCACGTTGTCGACGTCCTCTGAGATCGCTTCTTCAAGCGCATAAGGCAATGCCGTGGCAAATTGTTTGCGGGTTTTCGCCGGCAGTGTCACGCGGTGCATGGTGACCGCTGCGGAGGGAATGACCCCGACCACCTCATCTTCGTCGCCAATTGGGTATTCGTTGAGCTGATCGACTTCACCGAACGCCTCAACCTTCAATCCGTTGACCCGAACCCATTCATACGGTGGTTCAAGATTTAGAAATATCTTCATCGCTGTTGTTTGTTGTGGTGCTCTGTTCTTCGCAAAGCGTATTATGTTGGCGACTCAGCACACTGACTTTCGGTGTTTTTGCAGACTCTTCCGTGGCACTCTCTCGTAACACAACGGTTTGCATGCAGTACACGTAATCACCTAAAGTAACGCGGCTGTTGATTTGAAAATACTGGCTGTTTACCTGCGTCATGGTGTTGCTCGCAGGTTGGGCTCCAAGCACAGAAACACCGATGATAGCAGACTTCGCATCTTCGAGTTGCGGTGGCTGAAAACCTTGAAATCCGGGTTGTTCGCGCTGCGCCAAAAAGGCAATTACCGACCCCATATCAGTCACCGGCGCACTGCTCAAACTGGCCAGCACCTCGGGTGTGGTGGTGTTGATATTAATGGCTGCATTATCCACCGGCAAGACCGTAACAAAGGGCGCCAGGGCATTGATGATTTCTTCTGTGTAACCATCCACAAAACGCAGTTCACCCAGCGAAGTGAGTTTTTGATCTGCGGCATAATAGGGTGTGGTTCGACTTGCGTAATCGCCACTTTCTTTTCCCATGCCGGTTGATAAATCATTGGCGTCCATCCAATCAATTAAACTATCAACCAGAATCGCACGCTCATCAAATTCACCAATTTCCAGTACTTCGAGCAAGTTCAAATAAATGCGCTTTTGCTGTTGAATTAGGGTTTTGTCTGCCGCCGAAAGGTTGTTTAAGTTATACCGACCCTGCAAATCATCAATACTGTATTCGAGACCATCGATGCCAAAATCCAGTACTACTTTCTCTTCTTCCTCTTCTTCTCGACTTCTGCGGGTATCGAGCGAAAAACCCTCGTCTTCGCCTTCTTCTGGCTCAGGTTCAGGGCGTCCGAACTTAGCCCACTTTTCACCCAAGTAATCGACGGTACGGTTCGGGTCATCATGCAGCACGCGCTCAGCCCAGGCGGTTACGCCCTGCGCATAGTGAAACCCTTGGTCCGATATCTTTTGATTACCCAGACGCCGCGTCAAAATATGCTGCTCTTCGATCATTAACGCCAATAAGGTCACCATCAGCACCACCGCTGCGACCACCACCACTAAGACCACGCCTGATTGCTTGGCGCGCGGCGCCAATCGTGGTTTATGGCGCTGAGCGAATGTCAATCGATCACACATATTCATCAACCACCATCCTGATCCTAAGGCCTAGCCTGGCCTTGCGGTTGACCTTGGTTGTTCGCGCTGGCCGCCACAGCGTCCAGACTATCACCGCTGAGCATGGTAAAAAGTCGCTCGTACTCTGTTTTATTTTCCAGCGTGATGGTGACTTTAATCATATCCGGCAAACGGGTCTTTTCTTTCCAACGCTTGCTGGTACTGTCGCGCCCATCTTCGACTTTGCTCAGTTCAAATTCGACGTCTCGCACATTGTCGAGCAGTTTCTGCTTGAACACGCGCGTATCGCCATCGGGATCCATGACTGGTGACTGCAGACGATACAGTGTTTTTTCTTCCAATACCCAACGCACGCGGCGAGGCACATTCAGGCCACTGAGGTTCAAATCCGGGTACATTGCGGTTAGATCAATAAGGCTATCTTCACCGACTAATAAGGTTGCATCGCCCAGTTCACCATATTCATTTTTGCCCAAGCGATTGGATGCAAATCGCAGATCTTTGGACATAAACAGAAACGTTTTCTGCAACTGCTCAATCTGTTCATGTTTCGCCAATACGCGGTCGCGTATGTCAATAAACTGAATCAGGGCAGGAAACACAATGGCACCAATCACTGCGAAGATCGCAATCGACACCATCACCTCGATCAAGGTAAATCCAGAACTGTTGCGCAGAGCCCGCACCTTAGTTGCGCTCCGTGATTGCGGTGGTGACTTGCGCGTACAAACCGCGGTCAACGTCTTCGTCGTCACGCACCTCCACGGTCAACAAGAACACACGCTCGATCTCTGTTTTTTCAATCTTGGCGCGAGTACGCCACCGCATACCGCCCATTTTTACACGATCGTTTTTATTCCCCGTGCGGACTTTACTGGTTTTGGCCTCAAATTGAATCTCAGCCACCTTGTTGCTCGCAACCCAACCGGCCATGGCGCGCTTTTCCAACTCACTGAGATTCACCACGTGCTGCGAGGTCACTTCAATCACGGTGGCAATGCCGAGCGACACAAAGATCAAGGCAATCATGACCTCAAGCAAAGTAAAACCAGACTGGCGATGCATCCTCATTGTCATCACTTGATCACCGAAAACCCAGTTGCGCTTTTTCTTCACGCTCAAGCATGCCTTCGTCGTTGACGCGTACGATGTAATCGGTTTTATCGCCACTCAAACGCAGCTCAAAAGGCGTGAGCTCGCCCAGAGAAGTGATGTAGACCTTGGGGGCAACATTGGGGTCTTCTTCCAGGGTTTCGAGGACGGTCCATTCGATCTCAACTTCATCGCCTATGGAACGCGCACGGAACAAATCATCGTTAGCGGTTGCTGGTGCGCCACTGCGTGTGGATTCGAAGGAATAGGTTTGCGATTTTTCATCCATGTTCAACAAATAACCTGTGCCTGCTATCACCGCCTCATCACGCACCTCATTCATAACCGCCATAAAGCGATCCGCCTCCAAACGAGCGGTACGATCCGTGGAACGACCAAAGCTGACCGCAACCGACACTGAGACAACCGCGATGATCATTACGACCACCATAATCTCAATGAGCGTGAATCCTGTCTGACGGCTGAATTGTTGTTGTGGCTTGATGCAGTGTTTCAATGAGCTGAGCGCAGTCTCAGACGACGCAGTCGGTTGCAGAGTTATGGGCAGAATCTTAGCATTCTGGAGCGGTTGCCAACACTCCCTAAACCCTTATTAATTTAGCCAGAAAAAATTATTTTCAAAATCATGCAACGTTTTTCAACGAATCGGGGTATAGCATGTAACAATCAACCAACTTTTAAGGTATCTCTATGGAATACTTCCCTTTCGTCATCTCTGTGCTCGGCTTACTGTTTCCGCTGGTAATTTTACCGATCATCTTCGGGTTTGAGAGTCGTAGCGAGGCACGCTTTCACGAGACACTTAAGAGTCTGGTCGAAAACGGTCAAGCACTGGACGAGCAAACACTAAGCGGCATTCCAGGCTATAAAAAGAAAAACCCGCGTAATGATGTACGCTCCGGCATCATTACCACTGGCACCGGCTTGGGCATCACCCTACTCGGCAAGGTTGCGCTGGGGTCGGTCGTATTCGGTGCTGGCTTATTGGTGTTGTGCATCGGCGCGTCAATTGCCGCCTACGGCCTGTTTGGCAAGCCAAGTGAGCGCCAAACCCAAAACCCAGACCAGGCTTAATTCGTGATAAGCGATGATACTCTGGTTGCCCGCACATTAAGTGAGGGCAACCATCATTTTGGCGCCCTAGTTAAGCGCTACGCGGATTACATATTCGGGTATGGCCTACGATTAACCGGGGGCAATGCTAGCTTGGCTGAAGACCTTTCGCAACAAACCTTCCTACGCGCGTTCAAGTATCTGCCAAGTTACGACAAGAAGCACCGCCTGCGGCACCAGAATGATCAAAATCGATTCAGAAACTGGTTAACGGGCATCGCAAGTAACTGTTTTAGAGACCTGATCAAAATCGAGCAACGCTACCAGCCGCTCGAGCATGCGATTGAACCGATTTTTGATCCAGTTTACCGTGATTCACATGAATTCTTCGCGCTAATAAAACCACTGGGGGCCGAAGACCGTGTGCTCTTCATATTGCGCTACGTGTATGAATTCAGCGTGGATGAAATTAGCGAACAAACTGGTTTAAACTCAGGCACAGTTAAATCCAGATTGAGCCGTGCCATGCAAAGATTACGAGACTCTCAACATGACTGATATTGAAACTATACTGGCGAACGAGCGCAAACAAACGCACGCACACACCAACCCAGACCTCCTGGCCTTTGCGGTGCTCACTGAAATCAGCTACGAACGTGCCAGCGCAAGTTCGCGTTCCCGCACTCGGCTGATAATCGTGGTGTCACTCGCAGCGGTGATGCTGGTACTACAAGCGCTGCTATTAAGCCGATTCGACTTCACCAGCGCCATGAATACGGCCTCACAGTTTTTAATCGAGTTCCCTTATGCGATCACCGTTGTCAATCTCGTTTTAGTCGCTTCCATCCTGCTGGTCCGGCGATACCGCTGGTTTTGAGAAAGCCGCTTATGGTACGTCTATTCCCACTCAATGGTGGCTGGCGGTTTGCCTGAGATATCGTAAGTTACGCGGCTAATACCGCGCACTTCATTAATAATCCGACTGGAGATGTTGGCCAGAATATCGTATGGGATCGGCGCCCAGGTCGCGGTCATAAAGTCCACGGTTTGAACAGCGCGCAAAGCAATCACATATTCGTAGGAGCGATTGTCGCCAACCACACCAACGGACTTGACCGGCAAGAACACCGCAAACGCCTGGCTGGTCTTTTCGTACCATCCGGTGGCGTACAACTCGGCCATAAAAATCGCGTCCGCTTCGCGCAGGACGTCAGCGTACTCTTTCTTCACTTCACCCAAGATTCGCACGCCCAGGCCGGGGCCAGGGAATGGATGACGGTGAATCATTTTGGCCGGCAAGCCTAACTCCAAACCGATGCGGCGGACTTCGTCTTTGAACAGTTCGCGCAGTGGCTCGAGCAGTTTCAGCTCCATGCCTTCCGGTAAGCCACCAACGTTATGATGGGACTTAATGACCTGAGCCTTACCGGTCTTAGAGGCTGCGGACTCAATGACATCAGGGTAAATGGTACCCTGAGCAAGCCACTTGGCATTTTTGATCTTTTTAGATTCCTCTTCAAAGATCTCAACAAACACGCGGCCAATGATCTTGCGCTTTTTCTCAGGATCATTTTCACCAGCCAATTCCGCTAAGAATCGCGCTTCGGCGTCAACACGAATCACGCGCACGCCCATGTTCTCAGCGAAGGTCTCCATCACCTGATCGCCTTCATTTTTGCGCAACAATCCATTGTCGACAAAAATACAGGTCAGCTGATCACCGATGGCTTCGTGCAACAAGGCTGCCACCACTGAGGAATCCACACCGCCCGACAAACCAAGAATGACGTGTTCATCGCCAACTTGTTCACGCGCATTGTCGATACAATCTTGAATAATATTGCTGGCCGACCAATCACGGCCGCATCCACAAATCTGATGCACAAACCGACTCAGTATCTGCTCACCAAACTCGCTGTGCGTCACTTCTGGGTGAAACTGCACACCGTAGAAATGCCGTGATTCGTCGGCAATCGCACACAACGGCGCATTATTTGATTTGCCGATCACCTTAAACCCTTCCGGCAAGGCAGTCACCTTATCACCATGACTCATCCATACATTCTGACGTGCCTCAACGATTAAGCTGTTCGGCTCACACACATCCACTTCAGCGTGACCAAACTCGCGCTTGTCTGACGTCGAAACCTCCCCGCCCAACATTGCAGCCATGCATTGCAGGCCGTAGCAGATCCCGAGTACCGGAATCCCAAGCTCAAACACCTCTTTAGGTGGACGCGGTGTATGTTCTTCGGTGACGGTTGAGGGGCCGCCTGACAAGATCAGGCCTTTCGGTGCGAAATCACGAATCGCACTGATCGGATTGTCGTACGCCCAAATTTCACAATACACACCCAGTTCACGAATACGGCGTGCGATCAGCTGCGTGTACTGTGAGCCGAAATCAAGAATAAGGATTTTGTCGTTGTGAATGTCAGTCATGACTAAAAACCGGTTTAACTGCGGTAATTGGGGGCTTCTTTGGTGATGGTAACGTCGTGCACATGCGACTCTGCGACACCAGCATTGGTAATCTGTACAAACTCACAATTGGTGCGCATGGCGCTCAGAGTGGCATTGCCTGTATAGCCCATACTGGAACGTAATCCGCCCATCAACTGGTGGATAATATGGATTGCAGGCCCCTTGTACGGCACGCGACCTTCAATGCCTTCTGGCACTAACTTTTGCACTTCGGATTCATCCGACTGAAAATAGCGGTCTTTAGACCCCTGCTCCATCGCGCCGATCGATCCCATACCGCGATACGATTTGTATGACCGACCTTGATATAGCTCGATCTCACCCGGTGCTTCATCGGTACCCGCCAACAAACCACCGACCATCACGCAGCTTGCACCAGCCGCAATCGCTTTGGCGATATCGCCTGAAAAACGCAAGCCACCGTCGGCAATCAGAGGAATGTATTTATCTTTCAGCGCCTGTGCAACATCGTAGACGGCCGTGATTTGCGGCACACCGACACCGGCCACCATTCGCGTAGTGCAAATAGAACCTGGGCCAATCCCCACTTTGACCGCATCGGCACCGGCGGCAACCAAATCCAAAGCAGCTGCGGCGGTCGCGATATTGCCACCAATCACCTGAATCTCAGGGTATTGTTGTTTGATTCGTCGGACCGTTTCGATCACACCAGCCGAGTGGCCATGCGCGGTATCCACGACAATGACGTCGACGCCGGCTTGCGCTAATAGCTGCACACGTTTTTCCGTGTCAGCACCGGTACCAACTGCCGCACCAACACGCAAATTACCGTTGTGATCTTTGGACGCGTTGGGATGATCGGTCGATTTTTGAATATCTTTAACCGTCACTAAACCTTTGAGATGAAAAGCGTCGTCAACGACCAACACTTTCTCAATGCGGTGTGCGTGCAACAGACCTTGAATTTCGTCTTTGCTAGCGCCTTCTTTTACCGTCACCAGCTTATCGCGTGGTGTCATGGCGGTGGATACCGGCTCGTCGTAGCGTGTTTCGAAACGCAGGTCTCGGCCGGTCACTATGCCGACAAGGTTGTCGCCATCCACCACAGGCACACCGGAGATCTTGTGTTTACGCGTTAGCGCGATCACATCACCAATGCTGGTCGTTGGGGACACTTTAATGGGGTCATTAATGACACCACTTTCGAATTTTTTCACCTTGGAGACATTGCGTGCTTGCAGCTCCGGGCTCATATTCTTATGGATAATACTCAATCCGCCTTCTTGCGCCAGACAAATGGCCATGCGGGCTTCAGTAACGGTGTCCATGGCCGCAGACAGCAACGGGATACCGAGTCGAATGGATTGGGTGAGCTGAGTAGACAGGTCAACATCCCTGGGCAGCACATCGGATTTTGCCGGCACCAGCAGGACGTCATCAAAGGTGAGAGCTTGTTTGATATTTTCCATCGCGGGATTATACGTAACTCCGAACTAGATTCAATACGCCAAGCCCACGGTTTCACGGTTTTTTAACAGACATGATGCAGACCAAGCGGGCTGCACCACGCCCTAACCCGAACCAAATCTATGGGACCTGCAGTATTTTCAGGGTATTGGTGTGCCCATCGACACCAACCACATCGCCGTAAGTAATCGCCACGTAATCGCCGGATTCGAGGTCGACCGCCTTGCGGACATACTGGATTACGTCTTCCAAACGGGTGGTGTTCTCAGACTCACGCGGTAAGTGCGCTGGACGCACGCCCTTGTAGAGCGCCACCCGATTTAACGTATCCTGACGCGGCGAAATTGCGACTAGGGGCAAATGCGTTTTGATGCGCGACATCCACAACGCGGTACTACCGGATTCTGTGAGACACACAATCGCCTTGACCGCCTTAAAGTGGTTAGCCAGATACATCGATGCCATGGCAATAGATTCGTCTACGTACTGAAACTCAATTTCCACACGATGTTTCGACACCTGTGTCAGCGTATGTTTCTCCGTAGCGGTGATCACGTCATACATGGTTTTGATGACTTCAACGGGGTACTCTCCAACCGCTGTTTCAGCCGACAGCATGACGGCATCCGCATAATCGAATACTGCGTTAGCCACGTCGGAGACTTCGGCTCTGGTCGGCACTGGGCTATCGATCATGCTCTCCATCATCTGGGTAGCAACAATGACCGGCTTGTTCAGTGTACGAGAGCGAGCAATTATCTGCTTCTGGTACGAGGTAACCGCTTCAAATCCGACTTCAACCGCCAGGTCACCACGCGCGACCATTACACCATCGCAGCTATTGATCAT
>JAUHZM010000312.1 GCA_030426005.1 Gammaproteobacteria bacterium | reverse complement strand
CTCATGCCCTGCTCCGCCGTCGGATTATCAATCACGCGTGCGCCAGCCTGGGTCACGATGTCTCGCAAAGCGTCATCATGCTGGCCAATCACCACAACAGGCTCGGCAAACACAGTCTGATACCGGCGAATAGTGTGGACGATCATTGGCTCATCCGACGGTGATAATCGATGCTGCAGCTTAGGACTGCCAAAACGCTGCGAGCGTCCAGCGGCCAAAATTAAACACTGGACTGTTTTATTCTCAGTTTCCTGCATTCATCTGTTCAATCACTTCAGCCAATATCGACACTGCGATCTGTTCAGGGGTCGTCGCGCCGATCGCCAGTCCAACCGGACCGTTAATTTTAGCGCACAGAGATTCGACAACACCTTGAGCCGCCAACTTACTCAACCGCTCCTGATGTGTGCGACGGCTGCCCAGCGCACCCAGGTAGAATGCATCGCTGTGTACAGCTTGAGCCAGAATCGGTATTTCGAGATCATGTTCGTGGAACAAGGAAACCACAGCAGTAAACGGGTCGACACTACGCAACAAATCGGCCGCGTGCGCCGACGGTTCGACGACGAATTCGTGTTCGCCGAGCAGGTTCCGCGTCGCGTCATTTTGAGCACAGCAGATTACATCAAATCCGGATGCCAGCGCCAAGCGCGTCAAGCTCAGCATAATCGGGCCTTGACCAAATAGCATTAAACGCGTGGTTGGCAGATACTGTTTGGTTAAACGCTCAATGCAACGAGTCACCGGAATCCGATTCTCCAGCTGGTCTAGATCCGCTCGCAGATCATTTAATTTCAGCTGGCAATCAAAAAACACATCGATGCCAGATCCACACGGTAATTGAATATCAAAAAATGGGGAATCTAGGCCGTAGCGGTGCAGCTGATTCTCACCGCCTTGCAAGACCAGCACGGCTTGATCCGCTATCGCTTGCTCAGCACAACCGCCAGTAAGCTGGCCATAAAAACGCCCGTCTGCGCGAATCAGCATTTGTGTCCCGATCGGATAAGGTGCGTTGCCTTCGATATGCACGAGCGTCGCTAGCACCGCTTGCCCGTCTTGCTCTAAGGTCTGCACGGCTTGCGCCAATCGCTCCCGTGGAGTTGGCGTGCGGTTTATCAACATAGGTGTTTCAAATCGATTGCGACCTGGTGACTACTCCGGCAGCTTCTCGGCAATCAGGTCGTGTACGCGCAGCAGTGATTCATGATTCTCGTACTTTAATGCAACGCGCGATGTATTCGCCCAAATCTGATCGTTGGTAGTGGCTTTTTCAATCAACTGATCCAAATTTAATTTGTCCGCTTTGGCCGGACCTGGAAAACCCAGTTTGCGCCGCGCCACACGATATGCCAAGACCGTATTCTCATGTGAATCGGGCAACAAAATAGATGGCGTGCCAGCTAGGAGAACGTCATACAACACATTGTGCTCGCAATTTGAAATCACCACACGACACTGCTCAGTCACTTTCTTAAGGTTTACCGGCTCACGTTGCAGTCGAATATTTGGGATTTTGGTCCGCGCAATCAACTTCTCTGGCGCATCAGGAATCACCATCAGCGTCGGTGCGCCGCGTTTCGCCAACTGATTAACAACTGCTTCAAGGTGTGGCGATTCAGTGCTCATTTGTACGAACACCTTCTCACCTTCGATCGCCGGCCATTGCGGGTCGGGCGCTTGATGTTTATCCGACCAGCGCACCACGTACTTCGCATCCCGCTTGCCGTAATGATCGATCTCAGCCAAGGTGGTCACCCAATGATCCGCATGTGAAAACAGTTCTTGCGCGGATTTAAACGACACATTATTAAAGTTAAGTGCTTTGACCGCAGCATTGACTTCTACCAAAAGTGGCTCGTCTTCGCCTTCTAATTGCGCGTCCGCCTCATCCTTTTTCATGGTGTTCGCGGTCCATGGCATTAAACTTGGCAAGGGTGTCTTCTTGGGCGGAAAGGAATACCCCATGCCCATCATGACACAGGGGATCATTAATAATTTAGCTGCCAAAGTGGCCGCTGGTGCCGCATCAGTCATCACCAGGTCCGCATCGCTGGTAGCAAAAATATGTAACCAGCTGCGCAGCGCAGGCACCAATTCATCACGATTTGCGAACCCCTTGGCCAACAAAATAGACGAATGATTCACCAGTCGACGTTGACGGTTTCGCTCGGAAACTGGAATCTGTGGCGCTTGAAATATCGGCATCTTATCAAACGCATCAGTACGATGAGCCAGGCCTAGGTCATTGCACACTAGCCGGACAGAATGCCCCTTCGAGCGAAGTTCGGTCGCACAGCTCGCTAAGCGTACTAATGCGCGCGGACCGCGTTCCATCTCCGAACATAGAACCACATTTGCCATAGAGAATTTCTCACTAAGTTAGGTTGCCCGCATTCAGTGCACGGGACTTAATTCGTGGATCGCAAGCATGTAAACGGCGCACACTTACACATTTCAGCTAATGATATCCTGTTTAGCAACTTTACGCATCATACTGAAAATACAAGAAAAAAGTCGAATTCTCAGACAAATCACCCACTTGGGTGATGCAGACTACGACGGAACTCGCCATAATGGGCACCATGAGCACCGAACTCAAGCTCATACTCAGTTCGACCCCCGCGCTATCCGACTGACGGCTACGCGGGAATTAAAAGGAGCAAGACATGAAAAAACGTAAATTTACCGGGTCAGGAACCGGGCTAAATAAAAAGCAACGCAGCACGCTGGTACTTTGGCAGGAACATATGGCCGCGTTGGCACGCGCCAGTAATCCGAGTCAACAGGACGCTCAGCCTGAAATCAAATCAAGCCAGGTATTTTCTGAGGCCACCTACGCGACCATCGCCAGCATCGAACCTCGGCCTTCGTCCTATTAAGCGTCTGACGAGCCTGGCTTATTAGACGCTGGCTTTAGATCGATCGGCGTACACAAATCCGGTTTGTCGTTGCGTGGATTGCCCACCGCTTTGGTGACCGGCCAATACACAATGCTCGGTGCCTCGACCATATGTAAAAAACGCTGCGCAGCCGTGTCATCTTCAAGCCAACGACGGGCCGAAGCTGGATTCAGTAACACAGGCATACGCGGATGAATTGCAGACAACGCACCCATGGCTGGTTTAGTTAACATCGTGCATGAGAGTTGATCCTGCCACGGCTCGTAGAGACCCGCCGCCACTAATCCGCCGACGTTACGATCAGTCAAATAAAACGGCTGCTTACCATCATCAGTTTGCTTCCATTCGTAATACCCCGCCATCGGAATCACACAACGACGTTTTTTTGACCAGGCAGCTCGAAAGGTTGGCTTCTCACTCACGGTCTCGATGCGCGCGTTAAAGGTGGCAAAACTGGAAGTAAACTCCTTAGCCCAAGACGGAATCATGCCCCAGCGCATCGCGCGTCCTTGCCACTGGTGGCTCGAAAAAGCCATGCTCTTTTGTG
>JAUHZM010000311.1 GCA_030426005.1 Gammaproteobacteria bacterium | reverse complement strand
TATCCCCGAGACCATTGACGACGCGCTTATCATTCACGTCGACCGGCTTCGGCGCTGCTTTGTTTGACGAAGCCGGTTGGGCTGCAGGTGCTTCCTTCTCCGGTGCCATCGGTTGTTCATCGCGCAAACCACCAAAGGCTGCGATTGGGTCGTCCCAGTTGTGTTTCATCTTCAGTCTCCGTGGTTATTGGCAGGCTTCACAGTCTGGATCCAGAATGGAGCAGACCTGAGGTTCGGTCGACTCAACGTCGGTCGATTGTGAGGTGGCTTTTTCCATTTGTGTCGCGCCTAAGGAACGCAAGTAGTACGTGGTTTTAAGACCACGGATCCAGGCCAATTTATAGATCTGGTCTAACTTTTTACCGGATGGTTCGGCCAGGTATAGGTTCAAGCTTTGCGCTTGGTCTAACCACTTCTGTCGTCGTGAGGCAGCCTCGATGAGCCAACGGGTGTCGATTTCAAATGCATTTTTAAACAGTGCTTTGATCTCGGTAGGGATGCGCTCTATTGCCTGCACTGACCCGTCGTAATACTTCAGATCATTAACCATGACATCGTCCCAAAGCGACAAGTCTTTTAGGGCGGCCACCAAGTGTTTATTTACTACCGTGAACTCTCCGGACAAGTTCGATTTGACGTATAGGTTTTGGTAGGTCGGTTCGATTGATTGACTTAATCCACAAATGTTTGAAATAGTTGCCGTCGGCGCGATTGCCAAACAGTTGCTGTTCCGCATTCCGGTTTGCTTAACCTTGTCGCGTAGGCTGTCCCAGTCCAAGGTTTGTGATCGGTCTTGATCGAGGTAATTGCCACGTGATTTCTCGAGCAACTCAATAGAGTCGATCGGTAAGATGCCTTGGCTCCAGAGTGAACCCTCGTAACTTGGGTACGTGCCGCGTTCTTTAGCAAGCTCATTCGACGCTTGAACCGCGTAATAACTGATTGCCTCCATCGACTCATCCGCAAATTGCGTTGCCTCATCGCTGTCATAGGCTTGCCCACGTAAATACAATGCGTCTTGAAAGCCCATCACGCCCAGACCAACGGGGCGATGTTTGAGGTTTGAGCGGCGCGCTTGCGGCACACTGTAATAGTTATACTCAATGACGTTGTCCAGCATGCGCATTGCTGTGCGCACCGTGGCTTCGAGTTTGCCATGATCGATCTGGCCATCAACTAGGTGGTTCACTAGGTTGATTGACCCAAGGTTACACACCGCGATTTCTTCGTCATTGGTGTGCAGGGTAATTTCAGTGCACAGATTGGAGCTGTGAACTACGCCCTGGTGCCGATTGGTGTACCGTACATTGCAGGCATCTTTAAAGGTAACCCAAGGGTGACCTGTCTCGAACAACATGCTTAACATCTTGCGCCACAGATCTACTGCCTTGAGGCGTCGGAACAGCGTTATGTCGCCTGCGTCGGCTTGTGCTTCGTAATGTTCGTATCGTTGTTGGAAAGCCTCGCCAACAAGGTCGTGTAGGTCTGGTGTGTCGTCCGGTGAGAACAGTGTCCATTCTTTACCTTCGACTACGCGCTGCATAAACAAGTCGGGTATCCAGTTTGCGGTATTCATGTCATGTGTGCGACGTCGTTCGTCGCCGGTGTTCTTGCGCAGATCTAGAAAATCTTCCACATCGATATGCCAGGTCTCCAAATACGCACACACTGCGCCTTTGCGTTTACCGCCCTGGTTTACCGCCACAGCGGTGTCATTCGCTACTTTGAGAAACGGCACAACCCCCTGAGATTGGCCATGCGTCCCCTTGATGACCGCACCGAGCCCACGGACTCGACTCCAATCATTGCCGAGTCCACCAGCAAATTTAGACAGTAGTGCGTTATCGTGCATGGCAGAATAGATACCGCTTAGGTCATCTGGCACGGTGGTGAGGTAGCAGGATGAGAGTTGCGGACGCAGCGTCCCGGAATTAAACAAGGTTGGTGTTGACGCCATGAAGTGGAAGTTCGAGAGCAAGTTGTAAAACTCAATCGCGCGCGCTTCACGGTCTACCTCGTTGATGGCCAAGCCCATGGCAACACGCATAAAAAACGCCTGCGGCAGCTCCAAACAAATCTTTTGGTGCTTGATAAAGTAGCGGTCGGTCAGCGTTTGCAGTCCCAGGTACTCGAATTTCCGGTCTCGTGACAAGTCGAGTGCGTCCGCTAGGCGAGCCAGATCATACGACTTTAATTCCTCATCGAGGTATTGGTGCTCACAGGCGGTTTGAATATAGCGTTGGAAGTAATCTGCATAGGCGCGGTCGGCATTCTGTTCAGTCTCAACGCCAAGGTAACTAAAAGCTGAATCACGCAAATTTTGTAATAGAAGTCGCGCCGTAACTCTGCTGTAGTCTGGATCAAGGTCAATTAAGCTCCGTGCCGCCAGAATCAGTGACTGGTTAAAATCGTTACGCGAGATCCCATCGAAAATACTCTTCTCGATCAATTTCAGTAGTTTACTGACTGAGACATCATTGAGATCGTTGCAGTGATCGTTAAGTTGGGCTTCAATCTCGTTGAGACTGCAAATCGAGTGTTGTCCATCGATTTCCTGGATTGAAAATCCTGCTTTAGGCGGTTCCTCTGATGTCGCTCGTTGCTGTGCCCGTTCGGTACGGTAGAGCACGTAGGCGCGTGCAACTTTGTGATGGCCGCTGCGCATTAGCGCGAGCTCAACCTGATCCTGAATATCTTCGATGTGCACAACAGGGTAGGCCAGCAGGCTACGTTCCAGGGCTGATAGTACTTGATCAGTGAGCTGCTTGACTGCATCGTGGAGGCGCGAAGAGCCACTCGCTTGTTGACCTTCGACCGCCAACATTGCTTTACTGATTGCGATGGCAATTTTGTCGGCAGAGAAGGGGACCGTTTGCCCTGAGCGTTTTTTGACCTTGTAGTTGGATTCAGGTTGGGATTCTGACTTAGTATCCGTTGTGGCTTCTGTCGGCGCAGAAGGAGCAAGTTGTGTGTGCATTTAGAGCCTCTTTGATTGGGTACGGAGTTGGCAAATGCCAGGATCAAAGAGAAGGGTCGACCCAATGAGGACGCATTGGAAACCAGGCAGAGCTGGTGAGAAGTCGATCAACATACCTTGACGCGAGGCATTGCGTGACCAGGCAGGTAATCGGACTAAAGCGTGAATCAACTCGATTCAGGCTATCACCGTTGCGCGACAGTGCTGGATTTTCACCAGCTTCCCCTGCAAAGTGGATGCACTATATCTTGTTTTTTGAAAAATTAAAAAATTATCAATGGCTTACGCGTATCCACGACTCAGTTTTGCGTATCAGAGACGTCAACGCCGACATGCATTTGCTTGACACCTCCCCTGCGCGTCTGACATGGAAGTCATGCGATCGGTTCCGTGCGTGCAGAGGCACCACGGTAGTAATAGGGAATACGGTGAGGAGGAGCCAAAAGGCGCCAAACCCGTAACTGCCCCCGCAACTGTGAG
>JAUHZM010000310.1 GCA_030426005.1 Gammaproteobacteria bacterium | reverse complement strand
GATCAAACCCATAATTCGACTCACCACACTCGCCCCGCTGGTTCCGATAAGCTTGGTGATCCCACCAGCCAAACGCATCAACACGTAGGCGATTAGAATTACCGCTAACATCATTGAGGCAGTCTGCGCTTGTTCCCATACGCTAAAGCGCGAATTCTCCGTCAGCAAAACCGCCGCCAACATCGCACCTGGGCTGGCAATCGAGGGCACCGCTAGCGGAAAAATAGCCGTTTCGCGATGATCGGATGCAAGCAACTTTATCTCTTCATCGGGCTTACTCTCGCCAAAAATCATGGTCAATGCAAAGAGGAACAGCACAATACCACCAGAGATTTGAAACGCTGGCAACGGTATCGACAGCGCTTTCAAAATATATTCCCCAACCACAATGAAGAAGATCAGGATTCCAGCGGCCACCAAACTCGCCATCCTGGCGATACGTCGTTTCGTTTTAGCGTCATACCTGGATGTCACGGCAACGAATACAGGGATCGTGCCAATGGGGTCAATGACCGCAAAAAATGCGATAAAGGTTGCGAGAAAGTCTATCATGCCGGGCAGAAGAAAAAGGTCGATGGGAGTACGCGCGGCAAGAATTGCCTACCCTTTCGATGCGGGTAATTTGCAAAATTTCAAGGTTAGTGGCTATGCAATATGCAAGACAGTGGATACCATCTCTCCGCCCTGTTGCTCATTTTTACGCCAAGAACTCTTGTCATTCATCGTGATCCATCGCCGTTCTTCGGCGCGATAGAACCAATCTTTGTCTTGCTGATAGTAAATTTGAATCGCATTGGATTCGATAATGTTGAGGATCTCGTTCCCATGCGCTCGAAATTCATCGTAGTCAGTGGTCGCTTTCTGCCCCATTTCACTGTAAAGATTATTCAGATCCAGCAGCATCTGGTGCACATCAGCGTCCATTGCCTGCGCGTTTAACCCAAGCTCTTTCGCCTCGTTCAGCAAGATCGGGTATCCGTGACTCGGATATTTGGAGTTTAAGTTACTCGCAATCTGCGCTGCTTTATCCGCATCCGCCATATGATGAGACAAAATCTCTTGGCACAACATGATTGATAAGGACTCAGCACGGTCAACCGCACCGATAACTAACGGGTGCACGTAGTCGAATAAGTATTGATAGGGATTTTTCTGTTCCGCATTTTCCTTTCGCCACAAGCGAACTACACGGGTTAGCTCGTCTAGGCTCACTGAAACTCGGTCACTACGCCTGTGTTAATTGCGAGTTTTGGGCTCGAGCGCTTGCTTCAATTTGACGAGCACACCATTGGTCCAGCCAAATCCATGTTGCACAACATACTCGCCACCGCCTGCCAAGTGGCCAATTGTTTCGACATTGTACTTTTCAAACAAGCAGCCCGTTTCGTCATACACACGCTGATTATTGTCTATCCAGCGCTCGGCGCCGGTGATCGCTTGTGCGTAAAAACCATAGTTCATAAGAGCCTGATAGGTAATCCACTGAAGCGGTGCCCAACCATTGGGTGCATCCCATTGCTGCCCAGACGCGCTCAGGGTTGTTACCCAACCGCCTTCGCGTAGGAATTCCGCATGCACCCGATGCTGAACTCGATCTGCCTGCTCAGGTGTGGCGATACCCGCATATAATGGATACAAGCCGGCAAGTGACAGGGTTGGTCTTGGTGACAAGTCAGCTAGGTTCAAGTCCACGAAAAAGCCCCGATCCGCATCGTAAAAGTACGTCAAAATTAAGGCTCGTCGTTGATCCGCCTGACGCCGCATTGATTCCGCCGCATCCAGGCGTCCCGAAGCGGTATACGCTTTTGCCAGCGTGCTTTCGAGCAAATACATCAACACGTTCAGGTCGACTGGAATGACTGCGGTGGTTTCGATTCCTTCGAGTTGTTCGCTGCAATCAAGCCAACGGGTAGAAAAATCCCAACCAGATTCACAGGCGGCCCGGATATCGCGATACAAGCCCTCCGAAGATCGTGCGCTCGCTGACGCCAGCGCGACATCTTCGGCGTAGCTTTCCGGCCTTGGCGTGGTCATGGTGTCCCAATACCGATTTAAGTAACCATCACCAACTTTCACGACGCGGTTGATCGAATCACCGTCTTCTGTGAGATGATTCACACCACGCATCCAGAATGCATGCTCTGACTCCAATGCAGCTAGGTGCTTAGACAAAACCTGCTTTACGCCGCGATATTCACACAATAATTCCAGCATTAGAGACAATACGGGCGGCTGTGAGCGCGATTCAAAATACGTTCGGTTCCCATTGGGAATATGACCAACCGTGCGACTCAAGTGCGCGAAATTCTCTACCATGTTTTCCAACATTTCCGGACCACGATCGAGCACGTAACCCAGCATGGTGAAATAGCTGTCCCAATAGTAAATTTCTTGGAATCGACCACCCGGCACTAAGTACGGTTTGGGTAATGGGATCAACGAGGATCGCCCCTCCGCATTATCTGGCGCACGCTCGAGCTCGGCCCACATGGCATCGATGTGAGCACCAAGATTTTCAGCTTTCACAAGCTTAATCTCAGGCGATGCCTCGTCTGGCACATCGTAGTTATCCAACACGAACTGCTTAAGATCGAAATGAGGCTGGTCCTTGCCTTGCAAATACGCTGCCTCGATCTCATTCGGATCACGCTTAGGAACGGCATCCACAAAAGTTTTTGAGTCTGCAAAAATATGCTCGGTTTGCACCGCATGAAACAGCGCCGATGTCGTGCCCTGCTCGGCGCTCGGTGCCGTGACCTGTTCGAATGCGGGCTTGACGGATTGTCGCTTTAACAAGGTTAAAGTAACCAGAATCCCAACCATGGGCAGCAAAGAACTATAAAACGCGGTGGCACCATCAAACAGTTCAAACAAGCTACCGGTTATCAATGAGCCTAATGTGCCGCCGAGCGCCGAAAAGACCACGATCAAACCGGTCATAGGGGCGTGTTGATGTTGCGGTAGCGAAGAGAGCACCACCGAATTGATAATCGGGTATACCGGCGCCAGGCATAAACCAATTAAAGGAAAAATATAGGCGGCCAGAGGTGCTTGAAACCAGTTGCTCACCACCTGTTGAGGGTCGACAGACTGGGCCATCGGCATAGCTGCGAGCACTAATAAGCCAGCTAAAATCAGGCACACGCACAACAGTGGATACCAGTTGATACGTTGACTCAAATAGCCTGCGAGAAATCGACCAATCGCGATTGAAGCGGCCATGATGCTGGCCATCTGAATGCTCAGCGATGCAGGCAGATTCAAGACCACATTATTGAATGTCGGCAGCCACGACATGATGCCCTGTTCGATCAATACGTAGAGAAATACGCTGAGCACAAACACCAACACCAATGGCTTCAAACACAAGGTAAGCATGTCCTTGAAGCCCTGCAACGAAGATGCGGACTCAACGGCCTCGTCCTTGGGTTGATCAAAAGACGTCAGCGCCAAGGCCA
>JAUHZM010000031.1 GCA_030426005.1 Gammaproteobacteria bacterium | reverse complement strand
TACCTCCAAAAATATAGACCGATGGCCGCTTTTGGCAAAAGACCATGAAATTCAACCTAATACTGGCACTCATTGTTTTAGTGGCGGGCTTCCTCTTCGCGCTAAACCAGATCGCGCCACCAGAGCGCAGTGACTCGATCGCAATCGGCTTAGAGAAAACCGATTGTTGGTTTGACAAAAAACCCTGGGAGCTTTTCACTTTCTGCTACTACATGAATGTCCCGGAGGATCATGGGCGACCAGAAGGCAGGATGATCCAGTTTCCTGTTGTGTATTTCAAATCGCATAATGTTTTCGCTGACAAAGCACCGGTGCTCCATCTAGGCGGTGGCGGTCCCGGTGGGCCAATGTATTTAGACTACGATGACGGCGTACGAAGCGTCAAAGAAGAGCATGATGACTTCTCTCTTAAGCAAGGCAGAGATTTGATCATCATCGACATGCGTGGTACCGGATTGGCAAAACCGTCTTTAGGTTGCCAACATTTAGTCGAACTTCAATTCAACGCATTTCAACAAGACCTTTCCTTCGCTCAAGAATGGGATCTACACGAAGCATCGTACTTGCAATGTATTGATGAGTTTAAGCGCAGTGGACATAACCTAACGCACTACAACAGCACCTCGGTGGCAAAAGATACTGCGCTTCTGAATAGGTCATTAAAAACAAATAAATTCGTCTTATTCGGCGTGTCTTACGGCGCGGTCTACGCACAAGAAATTGCTAGGAATACGCCCGAAATTGTTGAAAGCATGATCCTAGACAGCGCAGCGTTTCCGCATATTTCGATGAATCAAAACTACGTCAATCGAACTCTTGCGCCGTATCGAGCCCTCTATGGCTACTGCTCGATAATTAATACATGCAGTGATACGGCTGAGAATACTCGCGGGCGGATTTGGTCTATCTATCGGCAGCTCAAACAGCAACCTATAGAAATGAATATCGTGGACTACAACACAGGGGAATCACTGAAAGCGGTGCTTAATGGTGATCGGTTTATTGCATCTTTATTCAGTGGCGTCTACAGCATGGCGGTCTTTTATGATCTGCCACAAATTATTGAGGAGTTAGAGGTAGGGAGAACCGAAACCATCAAGCCCTACTTTGAAGACTATGCCACATTTATGCTCGATCCTCAGTGGGGCGACGTCAGCGCGCAGGCGCATTATTGCTCTGAAGTAAAGCCATTCATCGACATGGAAAAAATGCGCGAAAGCATTAACTCGCTACCTGCTGGCTATATTCGCGAGTCAACATTACTTTATTTCGAAGCAAATGACTTCTGCCAAGAAATGGAAATTTCCGCTGTCGACTCATCGTTCGGTGAAGGGCAGCAAATCAACGTGCCGACCCTATTTTTACACGGGAAGTATGACTCAATAACGCCGCTATCCGATGTTACAAACGAAATGGCGTTCTTCAAAAATAGTCGATTACTCACGTACGCATCGGCACACTCAGTCATGTCAGCCGAAGAATGTGCCGAGCTATCAGCAGGTGTTTTCGTGGCAGACCCCTCGGCAGAAGATCTAAGTTGTCAGTAATATTTAGAAAACCTCAAGCCTTAGACTTATACGGTCTAATCAATACCATACACATTAACCTCCCACTTCCTGCACACCATCAGCCAAACACGCCTCGAACACCTGAAATAGCTCCGCTTTTCTTAACGGCTTGGCGAGGCAGTCGTCCATGCCGTGTTCGATATACTTTTCTCGGTCTCCGACCAGTGCATTCGCGGTGAGTGCGATGATGGGCGTTTTTGGCTTAGCGTGGCTCCGCTCAAATTCGCGCATGAGGTGCAGTGATTGCAAGCCATCCATGACGGGCATGTTGATATCCATCAACACCAGGTCAAATGTCTCACGCTCAAACTCGTGAAGCGCTTCGGCGCCGTTGTTGCAGATCGTAAAATCGGCGTTAATACTCTTCAATATTGCGCTTACGAGCATTTGGTTGACTTGGTTGTCCTCAGCGACAAGAATTTTTCGCCCCTTGAACGCGTCGGTCTCGACCACGGTCTCTTCAGGTGCTTGGGGCATCTCGGATTTTTCGAACGTCAATTCAAATGCAAACTCGCTGCCCTTCCCCGGTTCACTGGTGACCGACAGCGTGCCCCCCAGTTTTTTAACTAATTGATACGAGATTGCAAGCCCTAGTCCGGTGCCGCCAAAGCGCCGCGCAGTGGCTTTTTCTGCCTGCAAAAAGGGGTCAAAAATGCCATTCAAGCTTGTCGAGTCAATGCCAATTCCGGTATCACGCACCGAGAACCGCACACGCAATGCGTCCTGACTTTCCTCAACCGTGGCCATGGTAAAATCAACTCGGCCTTGTTCGGTGAACTTGATTGCATTGCTCACAAGATTGCTAACGACCTGTTTCAAACGGAGTGAATCGCTCATTACACCCTGACTTAATCCAGCGTCAATTTGCGTTGCGAGCAGAATGTTTTTTTCACTCGCTTTGCACTTAAACAATTCAATCGCTGGCAATAGCACCTCATGAAGATTCATGGCGTGAAAGTCTAGTTCCAGCCTGCCAGAGTCGATCTTGGAGAAGTCTAAGGTATCGTTAATAATCCCCATCAGACTGTCAGAACTATGATTGATGACGTCCAAATAATGACGTTGGGTCTCATTGAGGTCGGTGTCAGCGAGTTGCTCAATAAAGCCAACCACACCATTAAGCGGCGTGCGAATCTCATGCGCGACGGTGGCTAAAAACTTATCTTTGTATTCTTGGGCTTTTTGTAGTTGGATGAGCGAGTTTTGTAGTTCACGCTCTTTTCGGCTTAATTCCTGAGTTGCTAAGCACGCCTGGATACTCTGATCCAATTTCGCACAGAGTCTGTTTAAAACTTTGATTGTGACCGCATCCAGGGGCTTTCTTCTTCGAAAAAAAAGAATACCTGTTACTGGCAAATTAAAAAAATAGGCATGCTCATTCTCGCGATCACGTATAAGTAAAACGTGTGGCGTTGTAACATCATTAGACTTTACTAGGAGTGCTTCTTCGACAAGCGAGCGGTCTAGCCTTTGTCCACGAATGGGGATTTGTGCAATCGGTTTTTCAGGCTTTCGTAGATCAAACACGCCAATGCCAATTCCGTCCAGTTTTCGCAGTAACGTGGTGAGTGACTCTTTAAGAGAGACATCCAGATCGAGAGAGTTGCCAATCGACATGGCAATCTCATACAACAGACTAGTCTGCTTTTCTAATTGAATCTTGTTCATGACTCTAGAGCAGCGTAACGACTGTCGTTTTGTTGTAGAACTCCAAGTACCCACTACCGGAGTTAGCGATTTCCCCAAGCACCAGTGCACCAAACATGGAATGGTTGTCAGAAACTTGCTCTGCAATGGCCCGCAGTTCCAACTCAAAGTCGCGCGTCAGAAACAGGGCTCGAGAAATACAGTCCATAACAAAGACATCAACGTCCTTGCTTGAAGTTGCCAACAATTTTGCCGCCGTTTGCCTCGTTGATTCGATAAGAGCACTGGCACCGCCGCGAAGAATATCAATATGATCACCTTCAGAGAGTTCGCCAACGCAAACCAAGTGGCCATCATCATTTACGGAAATCGGATCTCGGACCACGTAATCGCCATCTATTTTTTTGATCCCTAAAGGAAATGATTGAGCAACTCCAAAGAAGTTGGCTTGATTAATCTCGGCGCCGTTCAAATGCGGTGAGATAAGCGACTGGTAGACTGAAAACGCGTTCTTGTAGTCAATTTCTTTAACTACATTTTTCTCAACATCGGTAACGAAATGCCCTTCATCGACCGGTACCCAACCATGGCCGACCTCGATCTGCAAAGGTTTCGCAATGAGACCAATCACAGCAGCACTTTGGAATAGACCTTGATTGGAGAAAACACACGGAGATTGTTGAAAAGTGAGTGACCCGGCACCACCGCCTACGTAGCCCACATCGGCGCCAAAAAGCGCAAACAATGAATCAACAAAGGAGCTAATGCGAGTAGATAAGCCGTCTACAAAGACAATCATTGAATTGACTTCGACATTTTCGTCAATAACTGAAGCAAGTGTCGACTCGAAGTCAACCGCGTCATCGTCTAGGCCTTCTATGAGAATAGGCGTGAGACACACATCGGTGGATACGATTAGGTAGCCAGACTCCGAATGTTCGACACCATGGACAATCTGCGGAAATATACCCCCGATCAACGGGACTGGACACGCTTTAAACATGCTCGAAAGCGTTTCTGTATCCCAACCGTTACCGTCACAAATAAACACGAGAAGGCTTCCGCCATCCACCGTATCGATTGCTTCAGTAAAATCTTCGCTAAAGAACTTGAGATCTTTAGACTTGTTAAACCGCTTCATATCGCCCCCCTATTTTGGCTGATTCGCTTTAACCCCTGCTCTGTGTTTGCTCAGCGTATCCGTAGTAACCCATCACCGAGCGCAGAACTATTTTGTTAAGGTCAAGCGAAAGCATACCAGTGATCAAATATCAAAACTGTGTAATTTGAAGCAGTCACGCCTACTTCGAGCAAATATTCTCTGCTGTAGGGTCTCTGCTATAGGCGCTTCAGAGATTGTTGCAGTCCGTCCTTGGAGTGCGTTTACGGCTATTTATGTCAGTGAGAAATCACTGACATTGGGTAGTAAAAAAGTTGCTTGGCGTGGTGGTAGCAAAACACGTGTCTGTGTTGCCGGTGAACGAGTAAGCAGCCCCACTATCAATGTGCGAATGATAAATCGTAAAATCGCCAGAACCTGCGGTTGGCGTAGAGATTGTGCTGGTAGACGCAGACGATAGTTTTGAGAAACCCACTTCCAATACCCCGCCCAGCAAGTTGATAATTTGTTTAGTTGGCGCGATCGATGAGAGGTCAGAGTGAAACACCTGGACCGAACTGCTAGAACCAACGTTCAACACATTATCACCAGTCGATCGGAATAAATTGTTGCGCGCAATAACGTCGAGATTGCCGCTTTGCGCTGAGAGTGCACGATCTGCGGCGGTCACGTCCACGTTCTGAATAAGTACATCATCAGAAAAGTTATCCACCCGAATACCGTCTTCATCATCAGCAATGATCTTGATGTCCTCGATACGAACTTTATTGCCCACGGTTACCACCGCCCCACTCGACGAACCAGTCGATGAATCCAAGACTGTGAGGTGTGATAACTGGTTATTTCCCTGTAATTCTATCGTTCTGTGGCCGGTCGTGGATGCAGACGCGGAAATCGTCGTGACATCGATACCAGACCCTCGTAGTGACACGTACTCAATCAAAGCCAGTTCGCTACTACCCAGATCAAAGGCGCCGGGCTCTACCAGAATCAACCAGGGACTGCTGGCCGTCGCGGAGGCAACCAAATCAAGCGCAGCCAATAAGGCAGCACCATTCTCGGCATCAGTCCCCGAACCGCCTACCACTACGGTCCGGTCAAAGGTATCAATCTCAATATATTCGGTATCGCCAGCCATAGGCACAACGACCACTTTGGTTTGCGCGTAAACAGTGGTGGTAAAAATTATGCACACAGTCATTACGAACGTTCTCAAGGCATTGCTTTTCAAGTTAGACCCCTCTTGATCCATGTTCCAATATTGTTTAGGGAGTTCACGAGTTGAACTCTTACATCAGGCGAGTATAGGTGTGGTGGATTCTGACCAACAACTGGCCATTTGGCCATGCGCCTGACCCTGCCTAAGGTTTTTGAGTCTAGTTAATCGCGTTCGAAAACCACATCCCCATCAATGACTGTTTTTAGCACCTCAATATCACGAATTGCTTCAGGCGCAACCTTGCGCGGATCATCCGACAAAACAACCAGGTCCGCACGCTTACCGACTTCCAGTGTCCCAGTTTGATTCTCTTCAAACCCGGCGTAAGCGTTCACTGATGTATAGGCGCGGAGCGCATCAGTCACCGAAATCTTTTGCTGCGGCTGCCAACCATTCGGATTCGCGCCGTCAATGGTGCTGCGCGTGACTGCGGCATAGATGCCATCGAGTGGCGATAAGGGGGCTACTGGCCAATCGGAACCGAAACTCAACAATCCTCCAGCATCCAAAATTGATCGAAATGCGTAGGTGGTTTGGCTACGCGCCGCACCAATACGTTTTTCAGCCCAACGACCGTCATCGATGGCATGATACGGCTGCATAGCGGCGATAATGGCACTGCGCGCAGCCTGGACTATTGCCTGTTCAGTGGGATGCTGAAAGTGCTCAATTCGAAATCGATGTGCCAGGGTTGCGTGCCCGCCCGTATTGCGAAAATCAGCAATCAACTCATCTATCGCTCGGTCTCCAATCGCGTGAATATTCAGCTTGAGTCCTGCGGTGTCAGCGCCAGCAATTTGCGCATCGAGCGTCTCAGGTTCGGTCAGCGGAAAACCAGAATTCTCAGGTTGGTCGAGGTAGGGTTCATAGAACCAAGCCGTACTCGAGCCCAGTGCGCCGTCAACAAAACCTTTGACACCGCCCCAACGCAGCTTACCTGTACTGGTGCCTTCAGACTCGACCTTGGCGGCCAGCTCCTCCCAATACTCAATGGGAGACATGGCATAAACACGCAGTTTGAACGCACCAGCCGCTTGAACCTTTTGCAATGCTGGCAACAAGGTTCGGTCTTTCGGATTCGCTGGCATAGCGTGAACTTGCACCACACCGAGACTCAGCGCATGTGCTTGCGCAGCATTAAAGGCAGCCATAAATTCATCATCCGTGCGTTCTGGAATCACCTCCAACACGGCGTTCATGGCACCGTCTTTTAGAATGCCGCTGGGTTCGTCTTCAGCATCACGTACTATCTCACCGTCCGCTGGTGCTTTCGAGTCCTTATTGATGCCAGCAAGCTTGAGCGCCGCGGAGTTCGCCAACCCCATATGCCAATCCAGACGCATTACGAATACCGGTGTATCGCCAGTCACTTGGTCGATCCAGTGTCGCGTCGGTAGCTCGCCGCCCCACAGCTCGTGGTCCCAGTTCCCATATAACACCCAACGCCCGGCGGGCAAGGTTTTACTATAGTCACCGATACGACGCACGAATTCTTCGCGCGTGTCCGCATCACGCAGGTCCACGCTAGCTAAACCGGCACCACCGTCAATAAAGTGTACGTGATTGTCGATAAATCCCGCGGACATAAATCGGCCTTGCAGGTCGACCGTCTGCTTTGCTTCAAATTGGACACCCGAACCATCACCTACGTAGACGATTTTGTCAGCAGTAGTCGCTAGCATTTCCGCATCACTACTCCCGGATAACCCGGTCCAGATAGTGCCATTATGGTACAGAGTATCGACCGGCAGTACCGCCTCGCGTGGTTTAGGTGATTGAACGGTCTCCGGGCTCTGCCCACAAGCGAACAAAACAAGAAGAAGTGCGACGGAGAAAATTCTGTTCATACAATCACCTGAATCATAAGGTCATGAAGTTAACATTGACTCGATGTATGGCGCCAACGTGCGCTCATTCACAAATGTAATGTCATACATCGCTGTCATGCCGGTTGCCTGTTCCTCACTCAAGCCAAACACACACAATACAAACTGCTGTTTATCCAGCTTTAATCGCTTACGCAGGGTTAGATACTTTTCAATGTCATGGCGAAACTCACCGGATTTGCACTCAATGCAAAGAGCTTGTCCCTGCTTTGACACAAGCACGATATCAAGCTCATTACGCGATCCATCCTGAAAACTGACATCGACCGACCGAGCACATGAAGCCGAGAGATTTTTCTGCTGTAACAGCTTCAACACAGTGATCAGCACAAACCATTCCATCCAGACACCGTTAAAGAACGCACGGATCTTGGGCGCAGTCTGCAGGGTCAGACGCACGAATTTCTCCTTCTTGTGGTAGAAATATTTGGCCACAAAAGAGTAGTCATACAACTCCTGACAAAAGCTGCGGATCGTCTCCTGATCCTGCTCAGTAAACTTTCCCAACGCGAATTTTACGTTCGCATATCCCTTTCCCTGAATGTACTTTATTTGATTCACGATCGGCGTTATGGCGTCAACATGCTGGCCCATATGGAGCGCAATCTCGTCGAAAAAACCAGTTGTATCCGCAGCCTCTGGGTTGAAACTGGCTTCTAGGTATAAGCTTTTCAACCAATCTTCGATGGGTTTCAAGTTCGCTTCATCGGCCAGGATGTTAGTGTTGTGCACGTCCACGTCGGCCAGATTAAACAGGTCGTCGCTCGATGTGTTACTCGTGTCTGGTTGCAGCTCTTTCAAGAGCGCCTTCTGGGCCAGATATTTTTTTACCAATGTGTTCACAAACACAGCGGTGTCATGCACATTCGCGCCCGACTGGCACCGCGGGCACTTGACCAGTTTACCTATGTAGTCATGACTGACCTCACGAACGTGGCCACAGTTGTTACATCTAAGTATTGCCATGGTGTTCCCTACTAGCTCCGTGACTGTGTGATTGAGCTGTTAGTCTCTCTTCGCGACATAACGTTCTAAATATCGTCGAACTAGAAACGCGAGCCCGCCCAATATAACCATAAATACGATGGTTCCCGGTGTTCCACCGACCGTATCTCGTAGTTTAATTGAGGCGACCACACAAAAAATGACCACGATTAGTACGCCAGTTAATTGCAACATCAGTTTTGATCGAGTCTGTGGCTCCTTGTTTTTCATCGCATATTTTCTCGTTTTCCTGTGCAGATAATCCAATCCGTCTTTCGCCTCTAGTGGAGTTCGACGCGTTCACAAAGCTTGAGCCTATCAGCAAAATGAACTGAGATCGATTAGAAAATGACTTTGGCCTAGCGTTCGGTGTTCTGTTAGGATGGGTATCAAACACGTGTTGGGAAAGGTGTTTGACTGGCGTATTCTGATTCCAAGAACGGTAATGAGGATGACCTCCATGGTGGAACTGCGGCCACACAAAGCGATTAATTACACCGGCCTGCCGTATAAAGCTCAGACCATTTTATGATCAGAAAACTAATTATCGTGCTGACGCTAATGGTAGCAAGCACCGCGGCTAAAGCTGCTAATGTCACGGGTACCATCGGTTTCGCGAGTGACACTGATATCTCGACCCTCAACACCGGGGCTGGCGTTTTGGTTCGATTGCATTTGTACAGCGACACAGCGGGAAATATATTTTTCAATAGCACAAGCAAAACGGTCATACTCACGCAAGCAGATGTGCCAGTTCCGTTTACCATCGAGGTGCCATCTGAAGTTGGTGGTACGGTTGTTCAATCCTTCCGCGTTGGGTACTCGTGTCTGGCACAAAGCGCGGCCTTGTGTTCCAATATCCTCAACGGGAATCCGAGATACCTTGGTTCGGCAACTTACACGGACAACGGTATGGTACCCGACTCAGCGGATGGCAAACTTTACACAAGCGGCACCACTTTAACGAACGTAGACCTGAGACTGCTCGCGCGACCTGCGATCAAAGGTACGATTTCCTTCCCGGCGCCTCTTACTGTCAATGAATCGTTTCAAGTGACAGTCGCTAACTACGCTTCGCTCGCGGATATCCCCAACTTCTTTACACACACGTCCTCTAGATCGTATCTCATCTCAAGCGGCAACACCGAATTTGATTATTATCAACCAACCAACCTGGTCGACGGTGGCGTTTATGTCGTGGAGGCGCGATGCAATTCTGCGCCCAATGCACCCTTACGATGCACACAATTTATTGGTCAGGCGTTTTATACCAGTACCGGCGGTGTCACGAAGCCAGCCAATGCAGAACCCATTTCCTTCGACGCCAATTTAGCGAATCGAGACTTCAATGTCTCCGCCGGCAACCTACTCTCGCTGACGGTAAAGTTACCAGCAAATGAGCTGCCTGAGAGTAGCTTTGAAGTTTCAGTCAAGTTAGAAAAACTCGACGCGCAAAACAGCATTGAAGTCATCAACAACAAGGCACTGACATTTGGAACCAGCGACAATAGCAGGCTTTACGAAATTCGTGTTCCATCCGATGAAACAGAAGGCGGATATCGGATTTCCTACCAATGTCTTAACAATGACTGCAAAAACTACTACCCAACTGGATTTTTCAGCTCAGATGGCGCAAAACTAGACCTCAGTGATGCCGAGATAATTCCGTATGACACCGCCCTTGCTGAACGCGAGCTCGTGATGCTTCGCGGGCAACGTTTTTCAGGTGAACTCAGTTTGCCAAGTGGCGCAATCGCGACAGAGACCACACCCAACTTTGTGACAGCGACCTTGTTCGATGCAGACTGCAAACCCATGACAAGCTATCAGAGTGCTAACCAAGCAATCCTGATCGGTGGTAGCAGCCGCAGCTATGCCTTGAATGTGCCCTTGATTGGCCAAAGCGGTTACCAAATCAGTTATTCATGTGCACCAGAATCGGCTTGCTCGAACTCAGGATTTGCCCCGCAGGGCTGGGTTGGCCCAACTTCGGTGTCAGAGTCAGAAACGGGCGCCACATTTATAAGCACGCAGGCTTTGCCGGAAATATTGGATATAACAATCTTAGACACAATCACACCGGAAAATAATCCTGACTACACGTCGTTAGGTGGCAAATGCGTTCCTAGCGCACTGTGTATGCCGATAAAAACTGGCAGCAATAAGTTGGCGGTCGTGTGTCTTTAGGCCATCCAAAAGTCTATTCATGGCTCGAACACGCGTTGAGATCGGGTTCCTTAAAGGTATTTCGAGCGACTTCAGAGTAAAGACACGACTCAGAGTAATAGGTCAGCAACAGTTTGGTATCGAGCAGCTCTGCATGCCGACGCAAAAAATCAGCGACATCTTGGTAGGTTGTATTATCGCTGTGCATGCGCGCTGCAACGAGATTTAACCAGGCTTCTGTCAGAGTCGCATGATACTTTTCTGATGGTGGTATACCAGCCTGAGCGAGCAAACCTGTTAAGGCTGTTTTAACTAGCTCGACAGTACTTGCCACGCACTCGGTTTCAGCAAGATAAATGTACGCCAACCGCAAATGGGCACGGTGGTCAAAATGGTCAACTGGAAACGCACCAGTTTCCACCGCAGAGCGAAACTGCCGATCGTCCGGACTCGTGTTACATCCCTTCACCGCGCCCTTCCCCATCACCAGGCTGATCTTGAATTGATCGATGGACGACATTCAAAAGATTCAGGCTTCCTTGCGTATCTTGCGACATTTCCCAAATCATCACGCCCGCGCCTTCACGCAATCCGAGTGCGACTTTTTTTTGTAAGGTTGGGATGCCGTTATAGGTAATGTAATCACAGCCTGCACAGGCTTCACCAATCAAATCACCTTGCGCGATGGTCCTGCCGAACTGAGATATTAGATCATCGAAGGTGTAATATTCCGCAGCGTATTTGCCAAAGCCGTAGCCGTAAAAAGGTAAGCCCAGCACCAACTTGTCGGCAGTTAATCCACGTTCGCGCCAGGTAGCAACATGTTCTTCAGCGACCGCATAACTCGAGTGTTCAGCACCAGCAGGTCCCCAACTTGGGCCGATGGCATCGTATGACATCAGGGTAACGAAGTCGAAGTATGGGAGCGACGACACGGGGATCATCCCGCCATCGTAGGTGGCCGTGGCGGCGGTTAATAGCTTACCGTTTAGCGCGGACCGTAGCTGCGCCACGAATGGCGTGTAATTGCCCTCTTCGTCGATTTTCGTCAATAACGCCCCTTCGATATCCACGTCGATACCGTCTAACTGATGATCTTCGACAAACTGCACAAGTTGATCAATCACCGCTTGGCGTTGTGCCGGTTTTAGCAGATGCGACCAGTCACCACCACACGGTGGAATTACACCGCCAGCGATGGCAACGAGTACCTTAGCGCCCGCTTTATGCGCACGCTGTACAACGTAATCTAGGTCAGCCACACTGGCACCGTCCATACAAGCTGGCTCACCATTGCGCATAAATTGCCCGTCGGCGTCAGGATTAAAGAACGAGATATTGATATGCGTCAGCTTAGTCATGTCTGTCGCATCCGCCGTTGCCCGAATATCTTTGTAGGCTGGCATATAACCAACCACGTAGGGGCGCTCTGCAAACACAGGCGAGGCATAGGCGATCATGAAGCCGAGCGTGATTAGTACTAGACGACTGGCGGTATTGAATAAAGATGGCATTCCAAATCCGATTGGGTTGAGCGTGTCAAAGGTGGCGCTAACTTAACAGGCTTGCCGCGTGTTTTCCATCTCTGCGAGTTTAAGTCAGTCTCATTGAATGCACGTCACAGCATATTTAGGTCTGACAGCAGTTTTTCGGCGTGTTGCAACGTTTGTTCGCGTAAGTCGTCGTCCATCTTGTCGAGGTTACGATAGACCATGCCGATACGCGGGTTACGTCCGAATTCCTCACGGTGTCGATGCATAAAGTGCCAATACAAACTATTGAGTGGACAAGCCTTGTCGCCTACTTTTTCTTTGACCTTGTAGTGACACTCGGAACAGTAATCACTCATACGATTAACGTATGCACCGCTGGCAGAGTACGGTTTACTGGCCAGCAAACCACCATCGGCAAACTGGCACATTCCGCGCGTGTTTGGCATTTCAACCCATTCAATAGCATCAATGTAAACGCCTAGATACCACGCATCAACCTGGTCTGGGTCAATGCCCGCTAACAGGCAAAAGTTACCAATCACCATCAAACGTTGAATGTGGTGCGCGTATGCATGCGTTAACGATTGATCCAGCGACTGCTGAAGACAGCGCATCTTTGTTTTGCCGTTCCAGAAATAATCTGGCAGATCTCGCTTGGCTTGCAGCTTATTCAGTTCAGCATAGTCCGGCATGTTAGCCCAGTAGATTCCACGCACAAACTCACGCCAGCCTAGAATCTGACGGATAAAACCTTCGACCTGCGCAATATCAATGGCATTAGGGCGCGCTGAAAACTCGGTTAGAACGCGCTCAATCACGTGCTTCGGCGAGAGCATTTTGCTGTTCAAGGAAAATGAAATGCGGGAGTGATATAGGCTCCATGCGTGATCACTGTTTGCGGTCATCGCGTCTTGGAACGTACCGAAGTTAGGCAGACAACGTTCGCAGAAAAAGTCCAGTAGTTTGCGCGACTGCTCTCGTGTGGTTGGCCAGACTAGGTGCTCGCCGATGTCACCAAAGTGCTGGATATCATGCATTTTGAGACGATCAAGAATGTCCTGCACGTCGTTTTGAAACACCAGAGGTTCCGGAATTGCATCCAAGTCATCGCGTTTAAGCTTGTTACGATTTTCAGCATCATAATTCCAGTCGCCGCCGACAGGGTCATCACCGTCCATCAAGATGTCAAAGCGAACGCGCATCTTGCGGTAAAAAGTTTCCATCCGGCTACCGCTACCTGCCTCGAAATAATCGCCAATCTCATCGAATGGGAGCATAAAGTGCTCGGTATCGACTTCGTTAATCTCTACGGATTCAATCGACATTGAACGCAGTTGCGACAACAAACGGTGTTCGTCGGGGCGTTGATATTCAAATACGGATGCTGACTCTTGATTACACCAATGCCGTAACAGCGCGGGCAAGTCATCAAATTCAAGCGAGTCATCGAGCGTGAGATGGTGCACATTGTGACCCGCGTTACTCAGTGCCTTGGCAAAGTTTTTCATTGCAGCAAAAAAGGCGGCAATCTTTTGAATATGATGCTTCACATAGGTCTGTTCCTGATGAAGCTCAGCAATCACATATACGACATCGTCGTCCACGTTTTTGAACCAACTGTGACCAGCATTAAGCTGATCGCCAAGAATCAAACGTACTGTTCGTTTGCTCATTACTTTTCTTCGGCCAATGATAAGGAGCGCGACGGAGGTGCGGATTGACGACAGCGCTGCGAGCAGTACTTAACCTGTGGCCAATCGCGTGCCCATTTTCGACGCCAAACGAATGGTCGGTCACACACAATGCAAATCTTACTGGGAAGCGTGGTCTTTTTATGAGCCATTTTCTGTTACCTAAACTGGCCAATCCGCCGCGTCGACAGAATCCAGAGGCAATAAGTTTTGATTGCCTTGCCATCGGGCTATGTAAGCGCCATCGGGATCAAATGTCGCCGCTTGCTTTTCAAGATTGAAATGCCGTTTGGGTTGCACGTCGGCCCCAACACCAGCAAGATACTGCCAATTGCCCCAGTTAGACGCGACGTCATAATCGAGCAGGACTTGTTCAAAATAGGCTGCGCCGTAACGCCAGTCGATTCCTAGCTCATTGACGAAGCAACTGGCGACAATTTGGCGCCCGCGGTTCGATAAATAACCAGTCGCCGACAACTCCCGCATACATGCGTTCACCAGCGAGTACGGTGTGTTCCCGGCAATCCACTTCTGATATCGCTCCGGGTAAAAACTGGTCACTGGCGAGATGCGTTTAACTCCTTGGACTGAAAATAGGCGCACACCGTGTTGATGCGCGTGCCACTGAAAGAACTCACGCCAGAGTAATTCGAAGTAAATCCAGTAAGTTGAATCGTTATGGGTTACTTCCTGTTCAAACCGGCGCAGCCGCGAGACTAATTCGCGCACCGACAAATTGCCGTTTGCCAACCAGGGCGAGAATTTCGTTGAATTATCCCAACCAGCTAAGGCGTTACGAACTTGTTTGTAATTAGCAGGCAGATCGGCTGAGAAGTATGACTCCAGTTGCGCCAATGCAGCAGCCTCACCGCCTTGAAACTGGCTGGCTGCCACGTCAACTGAGCCCAATAAACGCAACGTTGGCAACTGAACTGCCGACCGGAATCGAGCTGGCGGCGGTAAATAGCTTAATGGCATGATCGGGGCGGACGGCGTAGCCGACTCAATCTGCTTACGGAATCGCGTGAAAGTCGCTGGAAGCTCAGCCAGGTCAAAAGGTAAAGCGTCAAGATCGAACAGGGTATGACTATCAATGGTATGGAAGGCACAGTCAGCACACTTGGTCCGCGTGTAGTCCCAATCACGATTCTCATACCAACCCGCGTGGCGACTCCGAAACACATCAGTAGCCTCTACTGCACGTACCAGACTGGGTAGGATACTGGCTGCCGAGCCTTGCACGACGAATAACTTCTGTCCAAGCTTTTGTAAATCACGTTGTAGCTCTAGCAACGACTGGCGTAAGAACTGATAACGTGGCTGACCCATCGTCGGCGCAGAATAACTGCTTGGAGATACTGAGCGTGACTCGAGCACGTAGACGCACACCAAGGAGTCGACTGACGCAACGGCGCGTTGCAGAGCTGGGTTATCGTGTAAGCGCAGGTCGTTGGTAAACCAGAATAGTCCAGTACGTGCCATGATTGATTTATGAAGTTGGTCTATAAGATCGATCTATGCGCTCAAATTACAGCGCCGAGCTAAACCTGAACGCTACCAAACACCGAGTCAACAGGGTGTCAGCACGATCACGCTGCCTTGAGTTCGACTTGACTATGCTCTCTACGCGAAATTAACTGGTTTAACAAGATGGCAAAACCTCAATTCAAACTAGAACATGTTGAACGCCTGACGCGTGGTAAGCGCTCGGGTGTGAACATCGGCTCACGCGCAGTCGGCCACCACCTACGTCCACACGAGCGCAGGAGCTACGAGCGCGCGATGAAGCTGGGGTACCTCGAGCTCACGACACAAGATCGTGAAAATTTGTGGCATGTTTGGGAGAAAGTCTGTGCCGCAAAGAATTGGCACCTACTGGTGTTGATGAAGGATACCGCGAATGCTAAAGCCACCATCCATCATGCTCAATCTGCCAGCGTCATCCCTGGCGCCAAGGTGGTACAACGCAGTGAACTTGAACTGAGCCTGGCGAAACAAGAAATCAGGCATCTAGCGCAACAGTATAACCTCGATTAGCATGGCGGCACGACGCTAAACGGCGCAGAGTCACCGGCGATTTCGCTTTCGCAAAGCGTCTTGCGAATCTCGAACTCGACTCGAAACAGATCGAACACGTAATGGATCAGTTGGACTTGCCGCCAACATTTGCTGCGTGTTTGCTGCTGCCCCGGCAGCCAACGGCTTAATGCATATCGCTTCAGGTAAATATCGCCAGTATTTTTTTGGCATTTCACTTTGCATAGCCTGCTCTTTCAAGCGCGCAGGGTTAAAGATATGGCAGTAGTAAGTCCGCCAAAATAACTCGTACTCGTCTGTGACGGCTGGCGGTCGTGGCACGCCAGGGCTGAGGCTGAGTGATTGTTGATCCCAGTGCGCGCAACCGTGCGGTGTCATAATGCTCCAGCGCATTCCGGCAAATCGTTTAGCGAAAAACGGCGCAACTCGCTCTACGATCCCATGATCTGGCTCAAACCAGGCAGTGAAAAAGGTATCTTGAGAGTCATCTGCCTGGGTTGGCCCCGTCTCCACACGCTGAAATCGCACAAAGGCTTTCATCTTGTGACAATCGCGACTCACGGCACGCGCCATGCGATTCAAGTATTGAACCTGCGGGTCGGTAGTTAGCGCCAGCGTTTGTCGGTCGTACCGTGTTAAGCGCCATAATAAGGCATAAAGAATCGACCATTTTTTGGCCGGCGCCTGCGTATCAATAAAGCAACTCGCAGCACGAGCGAGTGAAATAAACTGCGCTGAAACGCGTAAGTGTGGATTCGCCTGACGCACGCGATAAGCGGTGTTGGCCGACACATCGCGCATACCACTAGCTTGGTCAGCCCATAAACTGATTTGCTCCCCAGCATCCCAATGCACCAACTCAGGTGCGATACCTTTGGATAACAAAGCACGCGCAGTATCACGCCACTCCTCAAAACTTGTTACATGGACTTGATGCACCGATTGACTCCTGAAACGAGGATCAAAACAAGCTGAGCTGTTTATCCGCTGAGGAAGAAAAGCGTGCAGCTAACTGCTCACTATCCAACTGATGGCCTGCTGGTTTGTGATCCAGTACCGTCACAAAAGGTGCAATCTTCTGAGTTGGTAACCGCAATCGTTGAAGGTCCGCAAACCGTAAGGCACGAATTCGCCGCTGTTTAACGAGCCGTCGAGCATTGATCACGCCGATTCCAGGAACGCGTAAAATGGTTTCATAATCAGCGCGGTTCAAATCAACTGGAAATAATTCTCGATGCGCTAAGGCCCAAGCCAGTTTAGGGTCTTTGTCTAAGGCCAACATCC
>JAUHZM010000309.1 GCA_030426005.1 Gammaproteobacteria bacterium | reverse complement strand
AACTCACGCGGCGAGCCGAGTCGGTGATAGAACTTGGACACAACGTTCCATGTGGCGCTTATAAAGGCAAGTTTTGGTATCACAGCAAACATACAATTAATCGATTGTGGCTCGTAATGCGCCGGCGATGGCAAATGGAGCGAGTGTCAGGGCAAGGACCAAAATTGCCGCTAGTGCGTAGAGCTGGCTGGCAATTGGCAGCCCCTGAGCGGACTGCGTCAGCATGCCTGCGCCAAAGATCAAAATCGGTATGTACAGCGGTAAAATGATGATCGCAATCAACACACCACCGCGACGCAGGGTGACCGTCAGTGCAGCACCGATAGCACCAATCAAACTCAGGCTCGGCGTCCCCAGTAACAACCCGGTGAATAATACCCAAATTTGCTCGCCGGGTATATTGAAAGTCAGGCAGAGTACGGGTGAAAACATGGACAATATTAAGCCGGTGCCACTCCAGTGTGCGAGGATTTTACCAAGCATGGCAGCACTGAGTGAACGCGGATGGATCAGCGTCTGCTCTAATGTGCCATCCATATAGTCGGTATAAAACATGGTTTCCAGGCTCAGTACCGTGGCGAGTACGGCCGCCACCCAAATGACACCACCGCCAATACTTTGTAGCAGACTGTTTTCGGCCGGTAAGCTAAAGGGGAATAACAGCGCGATGATGATAAAGAACACCAACGGTTGTATCAGTGAGCTGGTGTTGCGAAACATTAGCGCCCATTCTCGCTGAAAATATAAGAGAAATGTCTGCATCAGTTTAGCCGTAGCTCAGAGTAGAAGTCTCGCAATGGGCCTTCATTTAAGCTTCGGTGATGTGTCATCACGATCATGTTACCGGCACGTAAGTGGTCTACGCACAACTGCTCAATGATTACTCGACCATCTGCGTCAATGCCGGTAAACGGCTCATCCAGTATCCACAATTTGAAGGGGCGCAGGAGCAGGCGGGCAAAGGCCAGACGGCGACGTTGGCCGAAGGAAAGCTGCGCGGCAGGCACATCCGCACAGTGGAGTATCCCCATCTTAGCCAATAGGTCGTCCAGTTGAGCTTCATCCACCTGACTATCTAGACGTTGATACCAGCGTAAGTTTTCAATCGCGGTAAATTCACCCTTAAGTGCATCGGTATGGCCAATAAACGCACTCTCGCGCAGGTAGTCTGTATTGCCTAGGATCGACTCGTGCGACCATGTTACGTCGCCCGTGTCGGCGTGCCGAATACCACATAAAATGCGTAATAGGCTGGATTTACCACTGCCATTGGCACCAATCACATGCAGACATTGACCAGGAAGCACGTCGAAGTTAAGGGTCGAAAATAGTGTGCGCTCACCACGAATACAACTTAAGTTATTGGCGATTAAGGAGAATTCGTGGCTCATTATGAGTCAGTAGGCTACGTTTTAGACGGGGCTTTGCAAAGCATGGAGTTTACCAATACCATGATGCACTTGCATGCAAATTTAACCTTAGCAAGGTCTCGATTTAATGGACCGTTGCACAAACATAGGCCAAGACACCACATGACCATTGATTTTAACCAATTTCGCTGCGCGGGCGGCGATTTCAGCCTCAGCGATATGCCAACCGAATTCGACGGTGGGATGAGTAAAGATGATCTTAAAGACGCCTGTCGCGATGTTTGGAAAGAGGTCGATGAATGGCATGAGCGTTTATACGCTGAAAGCAAGCAGTCGTTATTGATCGTGTTCCAGGCGATGGACGCGGCAGGCAAGGACAGTTCGATCGGTAAACTTACCTCAGCGTTGAGTGCGCACGGCTGCTACGTCAAAGCGTTTAAAAAGCCCAGCACTCTGGAGCTGTCTCATGATTTTCTCTGGCGTGTTCATCAGGCAGCGCCGAGAGCGGGGCACATCGCACTGTTTAACCGTTCGCACTATGAGGATGTGCTGGTGGTCAAGGTACATGGTTGGGCAGACGATGAGATCATCGAACGCCGCTACGAGCATATCAATAACTTTGAGCATCTTTTGGCCGATCGCGGTACCCGCGTGGTTAAGTTTATGCTGAATATTTCAAAAGACTATCAGTTGGATCGCTTTAAGAGTCGCTTGGAGAATCCAGAAAAGCACTGGAAGTTTAATCCAGGTGACTTGTATGAGCGTGAGCATTGGGACGAATATATGTCGGCGTTTGAAACCGCGATTCAACGCTGCGCCAGTCCGGCGTCACCCTGGTATATTGTGCCAGCGCAGAACCGAAAATTTCGCGACTTGATGGTCGCCACGGTTATTCGTGACACCTTGCGCGATATGAACCCTAAATATCCCGCGCCAGAATTCGATCCTACTGAATATACAGTCGACTCAATTTCCTAATAAATTGCTGTCGATATATTGTATAACTTATTGATTTAGTTGACGCCAAGTGCTTCAAGGTTGTGCTTGGCGACACTATCTCCCTGTTTGGCCGCGCGTTGAAACCATTCGATGGCCGTACGTCGACTACTGGTGACACCTCGGCCTCGGGCATACATCATCCCAAGGTTAGTTTGTGCGCCCGGATACCCCTGTTCGGCAGCCAGTCGATACCAGCGCACGGCTTCATTATAATCGCGAGCCAGTACCAAGCCATCTTCGTATAAGCTCCCGAGGTCTGACTGTGCCCAGGCTCGACCTTCTTCGGCAAATTTTCTGATCGCGGGTAGGGCGGCACGAATACGTCGGTCTGCTTCCTGACGGTCAGCGGAGAAACCACGCCCTAAAAAGTGCATATAGGCCAATCGAAATTGCGCACGTGCTACTCCTTTGTCCGCCAACGGTTGCAACAATGCAGCAGCGGTCTCGTAATCGCCTTTATAATAGGCATCCAATCCTTGTTTTAGGTATTGACGGTCGAAATCAGCCTGCTCGCTTGCCTGTCGTGCTGGTGTGCGTTCAGTGCTCGGGCGGTCAGGTGCTTGGAAGGGGGAATCCAGGTCGGTTTGATCTGTCGTGACTAACGTAGTCGATACACCGGTGCCGTTATTTGGGCTTTCTGCTTGATTCGCAGGCTCTGAGACTGGGTTAGTGGTGTCGTTCGGGGTTCCTGCGGTCTGTGTTGGTGCATTCGCTGGTGCGTTAAGCGGCTTGGCGTTCGTAATCATGGCTTCAATTAAGGCAATTGAGCTATGTGTTGGGTCAATCACACTCACGGTCGCGAGATGGGCGGCAGCTGCCTGGTATTTTCCTTCGATGACCGCTTCATTAGCTTTAGCGATAAAGGAGTCTGCAATGTCCTGTATGCCAGCCAGCGCCGCTTTATTATTCGCATCCACCGCTAATGCTTCGCGGAAGAAATACAGGGCATTTTCCTGTGCGGGCAGAATCAGATTGTCTTTCTTAAACGCGGCGTTGGCCTTGCTTAAGAGTCCATCAATTTTCTTGTCGGCGCGCCAGTCTTCAATCGCTTGTGCCAGGTCGGTGTATTGTTCCGAGTCTTTGTCGATTGCTTCCAGTTGTTGTAG
>JAUHZM010000308.1 GCA_030426005.1 Gammaproteobacteria bacterium | reverse complement strand
TTTTTATGGACAGCGAAACCTTCGATCAGCTCACCCTGAACGCCGAAGATATTTCCGAACAAGGTGGGTACCTACTACCTAACACCGATGTGCAAATCAATTTCTATGATGAAACGCCAATTGGCTTAGACTTACCGGCCAACGTCATTCTGGAAGTCGTTGATACTGAAGGCGTGGTCAAAGGCCAAACAGCGGCCAGTGGTGGCAAACCGGCTGAGCTGGAAACTGGAATCCGGATTACTGTCCCTACCTTCGTCAACATTGGCGAGAAGGTAAAAGTAAATACAGAAACCGGGGAATACGTCGAGCGAGCGTAAGCTTCGCTTGTACCTGGCATGACATCGCACTGCGAAGCACAGCGTGCGGTGTCAGATGTCCTGGTAGCTCAGCTGGATAGAGCAGCCGCCTCCTAAGCGGCAGGTCGGAGGTTCGAATCCTCTCCAGGACGCCAGCCCGCCCCGCGTCACGGATAAACTAGTGCTTTAACAAAACCTGTTGTAAACGAGTTAGCAGCTAACTTGAAGCTCGCTCCAATAACATGGCATCACCATAACTGAAAAAGCGATATTGCTCAGTTATTGCGTGTTGGTAGGCGGCACGAATCGTTTCTGTGCCTGCGAACGCGCTGACCAGCATGAGCAAGGTTGACTCGGGCAAGTGAAAGTTGGTTTGCAGCAGGTCCAACACTTTGAACTGAAATCCAGGATAGATAAAAATATCGGTGTCGCCAGCATACGGTGCAATTAACGCGTCATCACCAGCCGCACGAGCGGCGGTTTCCAGCGAACGAACCACGGTGGTGCCAACGGCGAGCACGCGACCGCCGCGTTGTTTGGCCGCAATAATGGCGTTACAGGCTGATTCAGAGACGTCGATGTATTCGGAATGCATCACATGTTCTTCCACCGAATCCACACGCACAGGCTGGTAGGTGCCAGCACCAACGTGCAGTGTGATTGTGACGATCTCCACACCTTTATCACGAATCGCTGCCAGCAAGTCGTCGTCGTAGTGTAAACCGGCGGTCGGCGCGGCTACCGCGCCCTTCTGTTCGGCGAACACGGTTTGATAACGATCTTGATCAGAGTGCTCGTCGGCGCGCTCGATATACGGCGGCAATGGCATGTGCCCTACTCGCTCCAACCAGTCAAACAAAGAGGTTTGCAGACCACTAACTTGGAGTTCGAAGAAAGTATCTTGCCGACCCTGCACAGTGAGTCGCACTTGGTCGTCACCGTCAATCAGTAAGTGTTGCCCGGGTTTGGGCGCACGACTGGCACGAATCTGCGCTAATAGCGTGTCTTCGCCCGTCACGCGTTCGAGCAGCACTTCGATCCGGCCACCCGATTCCTTTTGCCCAAACATCCTTGCTGGCACCACTTTTGTATTGTTAAGCACCATCACATCGCCAGCGCGTAATTCATTTAAGAGCTCAGCGAAATTGGCGTCCACCAAAGTCTGGTCCCGACGCACCTTTAATAAGCGGCTCGCACCGCGCTTCTCGGGTGGATATTGGGCAATCAGCTCATCGGGCAGATCATAAGTAAAATCAGCAACATTCATGCGCGCCGATACTATCAGGTCTTGCGGTGCAGGACTACACGTCGAATGGCATGCAATCGAGCTTACTTGCCCTGAATAATGTGCTTATTTTGTGCAGGCACCACGTTCTCGAGTGATGGCAAACTTTGCGCCTGTTGACGACCAATGAACAACAACGGCGCGCTGATCACACAGGCGCTAGCCAGACTCAGGCTTAACCAACTCGGGATCGGGCTTAACAACGCGAGTGTGAACAACACCGCTAATCGCATCCACTCCATGACACCAGCAAAGTGACGATTCTCGAGCACCGCACCAATGCCGAAGCTACTTAGCAACACGAAGCCGACGAGCATCGCACGTTGTCCTAGCGTCATTTCTGGTGCAGCGACTGAAAACAAAATGCCCACCGCAGCTGTAGCGGTATACTGAATGATGCTATACAACTTGAGCGCACCAGGCACTTGAATATCAAATTTAACAAAATCCTCTAACTCATTCTTTTCTAAAGGATAGTTTTCTATCACATCAGGCGGTCGCCAACCCGTACGCCGAAACCAGATCGTCAGCTTATGCCACCAATTACGCGTATGCACAGCATCCCAAAACAACTGATTGTAGATCTGAAAATTCACCCAAAGCGGATTAAACGAACGCACCGCGCCTCGAATACCAAACACCGGCAAGTCGTCGTCCAGTTCTTCCTGATAAGTGCCGAACAGACGGTCCCAAAGAATAAAAACGCCACCGTAGTTCTTGTCGATATACACGGTGTTTTGCGCGTGATGTCCACGGTGGTTGGATGGCGTCACAAATATCCACTCATACCAACCCAGCTTACCAACATGGCGTGTGTGTACCCAGAATTGATAAATCAGGTTCAAGGCACCGACGCTCAGAATCACCATTGGATCGAAACCCATTATTGCCAAAGGCAAGTAAAACACGAAACTCAGCATGCCCGTGCCGGTCTGTCGTAATGCGGTGGTGAGGTTATACTCTTCACTCGAATGGTGCACCACATGTGAGGCCCATAAGATATTCATCTCATGCCCCATGCGGTGATTCCAGTAGTAACAGAAGTCGTACAACACGAACGCAATCACCCAGGTCCAAATTGAATCAGGCCAGGTGTATAAAGCCACGCTGTCATACAGCATCACGTAGACAGTAAATGGAATCAGCTTATTAATCACACTTACCAATTGATTGATGGTGCCCGTGGCCAGACTCGTGAGCGAATCATTAACACGATAATAATTCGTACCGCGCCAGCGCTCAGCCAATAGCTCGAGTCCGATGAGCAGAAAAAACCCCGGAACTGCATATAGAATTAAGTTCATATAAATTCCATAACCAATTGATTAAGTTAAATTAAACCTCAACACTAAACACTATCCATACTATTGTGGATAGAACATTGTGCCGTTTTGCGCGTGCTTGCGCAGAATTGGCGCTGGCTCAAAACGCGGGCCAAACTCGGCTTTCAACGCATCCAGTTTTTCCACGACGGTAGCGGCACCCAGAGCATCCATATAGCGGAATGGCCCACCAAGGAACGGTGGAAAGCCAAGACCGAATATGGCGCCGATGTCACCATCACGCGCTGAACGCAGAATACCATCTTGTAGGCAGTAGGCTGCTTCATTGAGCATGGTAAGGATAATGCGTTCTGCAATGGCCTGACGACTCAATTCGGTACGCCCATGATTTGGCATGTTGAGGACGTCGTAAATGGTTTCATCGACTTGCTTGCCTTTTGATTTCTCGGAATAGTCTCCCGCTTGAGCTTTCAGGCGATCAATTTCGCCTATGCAGGATTCCCAGATTCGCCTCTGTTCGCTGAGCTTCGCATGCCGCTCAATCTGGGTCTGAAGGTCGGTGTTGATCTTCTCTAGAGTTTCGAGCGTTAGTTCTTTTTGGAAAAGCGTCTTGAAC